>JBDTAJ010000190.1:0-7685 GCA_039924705.1 Rhodanobacteraceae bacterium | reverse complement strand
CGCACTCGGCTTCGATGGCTACGTCGACGACATTCCGTCCGACAATGGCAAGTTGTGGCGGGTGCGCGCCGGCCCGGTCAACGATCGCACGACGGCCGAGCAGCTGCGTACGCAAATCGCGGCGAAGATGAAGATCAGTGGCGTAATCGTCAGTCAGTCGTAGGCGAAACCGCCTCCAAGCATTTCGCAAAAACCATACGAATAGCGAATGAACTCCACCCAGACGTTAGCGGTTTGAAAAACGTAGCGAGCGAAGGCAGGTTGCGCGCCGCCGGAGCGCAGGTCGAAGCTATTGCGCTTGCGCGATGCCAGTGGCATCGCGCGCAATGGCAGAGGGTGAGGCAGAGATGCCGATCGGAAAACGCGCCAAGGATGGTTGCTCGCTCTGGTCCGAGCACTACCAGCGCGCAACGTGCTGAATTGAATCGGGCCGAGCGCAGTAGTTTTACAAGCCGCTCAACATGAATGGTGCCGACTACGTTATCTTGGCGATGCTCGCGCTGTCGGTGCTGTTCGGTTTGTGGCGCGGACTCGTCGGCGAGTTGCTGGCGCTGGCCTGCTGGATCGCGGCGTTCTGGGTGGCGTGGGTGTTCGGTGACACGGTCGCCGCGTGGTACGGCCAGTGGCTGCACGAACCGACCGCGCGGATCGTCGCGGGTTATCTCACCTGCTTTCTCGGGGTGCTGATACTTGGCGCCTTGCTTGGTTGGGGTTTGCGCGTGCTGATGCGCGGCAGCGGATTGTCCGGCAGCGACCGTACGCTGGGCATGATTTTCGGTTTGGTGCGCGGCGTGCTGCTGGTGACCGTGGCGGTTTTGATACTGGGGTTCACCGCTGCGCCGCGCGAGCCGTGGTGGAAACAATCGCAACTGATGCCGACCTTCGAGCAAAGCGCGGGCTGGCTGTCGCAGCACCTGCCAGCACAGGTGACGCAATATCTGCAGATCGGCGCGCGGGCCTTGCCGGTGGCGCCGCGCATACCCATATCGGGATTGCCGAAGACGCTCGATCGGCGGCCCGCGTCCGCGGCGTCGCAGGCGCAACCGCTACCCGCCAAGAAAACAACCGCGCAAGGCGGCTGACGCGCGGCGATCGCGCGGTAGCGGATATGGGACAATACGCACCGTCGCTGGAGATATGCACCATGTGCGGAATCATCGGCATCGTCGGCAGAACCGAAGTCGCGACCGCGCTGTACGACGGCCTGACCGTTTTGCAGCATCGCGGCCAGGACGCCGCCGGCATCGCCACTGTCGACAACGGCCGCTTGCGTCTGCATCGTGGGCCTGGCTTGGTGCGCGACGTGTTCAGCGCGCAGGACATGCTCGATCTGCGAGGCCACGCCGGTATCGGTCATTGCCGTTATCCAACCGCCGGCGCGGAAGGCTCCGAGGAAGCGCAGCCGTTCTACGTCAACTCGCCCTACGGCATTGCCTTCGCGCACAACGGCAACCTCATCAACACCGAGCAGTTGCGGCGCGAGATGTTCGAGGACGACCGCCGTCATATCAACACCGATTCCGATTCGGAAGTGCTGCTCAACATCCTGGCGCACGAACTGCAGATCCAGGAGCGCCACGCGCTGACGCCGGATCATTTGTTCAAGGCGGTTGCCGGCGTGCACGCGCGCGCCAAGGGCGGTTACGCCTGCATCGCGTTGATCCTTGACTATGGCCTGCTCGCGTTCCGCGATCCGCACGGCATCCGCCCGCTGGTGCTGGGCGAGCGGATGACGCCGGCGGGAAAAGAGGTCGCGATCGCGTCCGAATCGGTGGCGTTCGATATCCTCGGGTTCAAGCGCGTGCGCGACATCGCGCCGGGCGAGGCGGTGTTCATAGATTTCGACGGCAACGTGCACTCTCGCAAGTGTTCGGAAGGCGCGGTGCATGCGCCATGCATCTTCGAATACGTGTATCTGGCCCGTCCCGATTCGATGATCGAGGATGTTTCGGTGTACAAGGCGCGGTTGCGTATGGGCGAAAAGCTCGCCGCGAAAATCTTGCGCGAGCGTCCCGATCACGACATCGACACGGTGATCCCGATCCCCGACACCTCGCGCACCGCCGGCAGCACGCTGGCGGCGGCGCTGGGCGTGCCATTCCGCGAGGGCTTCGTCAAGAACCGTTATATCGGCCGCACCTTCATCATGCCGGGGCAGGGCGAGCGCGCGCGATCGGTGCGGCGCAAATTGAATCCAATCCCGCTGGAGTTCCGCGGCAAGAACGTGTTGCTGGTGGACGATTCGATCGTGCGCGGCACTACCTCCAAACAGATCGTGCAGATGGCGCGCGAGGCCGGCGCCAACAAGGTCTACTTTGCGTCTGCCGCGCCGCCCGTTCGCTACCCAAACGTGTATGGCATCGACATGCCGGCGGCGACCGAGCTGGTCGCGCACGACCGCAGCGTCGAGGAAATCCAGAAGTTGATCGGCGCCGACTGGCTGGTGTATCAGGATCTGGACGATCTCACCGCCGCGGTTGCCGAAGGCAACGAGAAGCTGGCCCACTTCGACGATTCTTGTTTCTCCGGTAAATACGTCACCGGCGTCGAGCCGGAATATCTGCAGCAACTCGAGTTCGCGCGTTCCGATGCCGCCAAGTCGCAGCGGCGCGCGTGACACATGGCGTCGGTTCCCGATCGTGCGCAGACGCTTCGTGAGTCGTCGTCACGCCGATTGGTGATTCTGTTCGATGGTACCTGGAGCAAGGCCGAGACCCAGACCAACGTCGAGCGGCTGTGGAAATTGATTGCGGCCCGCGACGCACAAGGCCGCGAGCAAATCTGCGAATACTTGGCCGGCGTCGGCGTCGAGCCGGGGTTGGGACACTTGCTGGGCGGTGCGTTCGGGCGGGGACTGGCCGATAGCGTCAAGGAGGGCTATCAATGGCTTGCACAACATTGGCGAGAAGGAGATGAAGTCTGGCTGTTTGGCTTCAGCCGCGGCGCTTACGCCACGCGCAGCGTGTCCGGGCTGGTGCACAAGTGCGGATTATTGAAACCGGATGCGAACGGGCAGGTCACGTCGGGGATGGTCGATGCCGCGTATGCGTTCTACGAAAAGAACACGCCCTACGACGACCCGCAGGCGATCGCGTTCCGCGCGCAACATTCGCGCGAGATCGGCATCCACTTCATCGGCGTGTGGGAAACGGTCGGCGAGTTGGGCATCCCGGACGTGGCGTCGTGGTTTCCGTACGCGCGCAGCAGCTATCGTTTTCACGACACGGAACTGAGTGGCAACGTGCGCAACGCGTATCAGGCCTTGGCGTTGGACGAGCACCGCGCCGACTTTGCGCCGACCAAGTGGACCAGCCAGCCTGCGAGCGCAACGCCGATCGCGGTCGAACAACGCTGGTTTATCGGTGCGCACTCCGATGTCGGCGGCGGCGAGAAGGCCGACGGTGCGGGCCGCAGCCCCGACTTGTTGCCCGACATCACGCTGGCTTGGATGCAGCGCAAGGCGATCGATGCCGCGCTCGCGTGCAACGCAATCTTCTTGCCGACAGTGGACGCTTATACGGCCACGTCGAACGATTCGTATCGGCAATTCATGTACGGCCTGTATCGAATCTTCAAGCGGCCGTACAATCGTGCGATCGGCGGCGGCGTCAACGAGACCGTCGACGATACGGTATGGCGGCGCTGGCAAGCGGCTGCGGATTACCGGCCCCCGTCTTTGGTGACCGCGCTGCGCAATCGCGTTATCGTGCCGCCGCCGGGCGTTTCGGCATGAACAACGTGTTCGCCGCGGCGCGCGCCTGTCTCGATTGCGCCGGTCCGCATGAAAAGATCGTGTTCACGCAAGTCGCGCACGCGGCGTTGTGCGAGGGCACGTTGTCGTTGCGCGACGATGGCGTACTGCCGCTCCCGATCGGCGCGCCAGGTCGTCCCGTCAAACCAACGTTGGTGCCGGCGCGCGCTGTCCCACGACGCGGGATAGGCGGTGTCGAAGGGCGCGCCGCACTGGTGCACGTGGTCGCGCATATCGAGTTCAATGCGATCAACCTCTCCTCGGATGCGGTGTACCGTTTTCGCGGCATGCCGGACGATTATTATCGCGACTGGATCGGCGTCGCCGTCGACGAGGCGCGACATTTCACCTTGCTGTCCGCGCGGTTGGCTGAACTCGGCCACGTCTACGGCGATTTCGACGCGCACAACGGTTTGTGGGAAATGGCCGTCAAGACGTCTGACTCGTGTCTGGCGCGCATGGCGCTGGTGCCGCGTGTACTGGAGGCGCGCGGGTTGGACGTCACGACGGGCATGATCGCGCGGTTGCGCAGCGTCGGCGACGATGCGACCGCCGGCATTCTGGAAGTCATCCTGCGTGAGGAAGTCGCGCACGTCGCTGCCGGTTCGCGTTGGTTCCGTTATTGCTGCGATCGCGAGAGGCTCAAACCGCGCGCGACATTCCGGCGCCTGTTGGCCGAACACGCCGGCGCGTTGCGAGGCCCGTTCAATCTCGACGCGCGCCGCGCGGCGGGTTTCGACGAGGACGAACTGGCGCAGTTGCAGGCCGGGGTATGAGCGCCGGCGGGCGGATTGCACGCGACGCGAACACAACCAGGAGAGTCGGATGAAAGCCATGACGTTGCTCGCCGCGCTGCTTTTAGCGATCGCGCTTCCGGTGCAGGCCGCGGATTACCCGGGCGTCACGCAGGGAGATTTCACGATCAAGGATTTCCGTTTCGACGACGGCGCAATCCTGCCGCAACTGAAGATGCATTACCGCACGCTCGGCGCGCCGGTGCGGGATGCCTCGGGTACGGTGCGCAACGCGGTGTTGGTCCTGCACGGCACCGGCGGCGCCGGCGACAATTTCCTGTCCGACACATTCGCCGGCGTGCTGTTCGGGCCGGGCCAACTGCTGGACGCGCACAAGTACTTCATCATCCTGCCCGACAGCATCGGTCATGGCGGTTCGAGCAAACCCAGCGACGGCCTGCGCGCGCGCTTCCCGCGCTACGACTATGCGGACATGGTCAGGGCGCAGTACGCGCTGGTGACCGAAGCCCTGGGTGTCAATCATCTGCGCCTGGTCACCGGCACCTCGATGGGTTGCATGCACACCTGGATGTGGGGCGAGACGTACCCGCGTTTCATGGATGCGTTGATGCCGCTGGCATGCCTGCCGGCGCAGATCGCCGGGCGCAACCGGATGATGCGGCGGATGATCATCGACGCGATCCGCAACGATCCGGCATGGCACAACGGCGACTACACGCAGCAACCGCGCGAAGGCATGACCAACGCGATCGACATCCTGCTGTTCATGACCAGTGACCCGCAGCACTGGCGCCAGCAGTATCCCACGCGCGACGCGGCCGACGCCTACCTGCACGTGCAAGTCGGGAAACGCCTGGCGGAATACGACGCCAACGACATGCTGTACCAGTTCGACGCGTCACGTAACTACGATCCATCGGGCGAGCTGGATCGCATCCAGGCGCCGGTGATGGCGATCAACTCCGCCGACGATCAGGTCAATCCGCCGGAGCTCGGCGTGATGGAAAAGGCGACCAAGCGCGTCAAGCACGGCCGTTACGTGCTGTTGCCGATCAGCGACCAGACCCAAGGCCACCACACCCATTCGCTGCCGGCGATCTGGAAGGGTTATCTGGCCGAATTGCTCAAACAATCGCAGCGCTGAGCGCGCCGTCGATGTCCTGCAAGTAATCGGGCACGGGCCGGGCGTTGGCGCGCAGGTAGGCGGCCAGCGGCGCCAGCGCCGTGCGCACCGAGGCGCGCGAAGTCACTCGCTCGCGCCAGCCCAGCAATCGTGGCATCGACGCGCCCAGCGGCGCGCCCATGCGCTCCGCGAACAATTGCGTCATGTAGAAGGCGATGTCGGCGTAAGTGAAATCCCCGCACAGGAAGGATTGCTCGCCGAGTACGCGCTCCATCTTCGCGCGGAAGCCATCGATGGCCTCGCGCGCAGCCAGCGCTGCGGGTTGATCGAGCGCATCCTGCAATCCCATCAGCTTGATCACGTGCGGGGAAAATACCTCGTCGGACTGCAGTTCCAGATTGCGCGCCCACGTCCGCGCGCGCATATCGGTCGGCCACAGCGGCGGTTGCGGCTTCAAGTCCTCGAAGTATTCGAACAATTGCGTCGAATCGAACAACTCGAGGTCGCCGTGGACCAGCACCGGCACCTGTGCCTTGGGATTGATCCGCAGCACTTCCGGGTGCTTCGGATCGTAGCCGGTGCGCCCGTTAAACTGCACCATGACCACTTCGAAGTCGAGGCCCTTTTCCAGCGCGGCGATCCACGCCTTGGCGCCGAACATGCTCAATGGGCCGGTGTAGAGGCGCAGGAAATTGTGGGACTGCGGCATGGGGATTTTCTCTGGGTTAAGCGGCTGAGGGAATTGAATCGCTTCAATGGTCTGAGCCTGGCCGCGGCGGGAACAACTTGCGGAACGCGGCGGAAACGGCGTTGACGGTTCCGCCCTCCGCAAGCTACATCGGCAACGTCAGGGATTGCCCGACGGCCAGCGCATCCCAGCGCGTGGTCAGGTCGCCGATCAAGCCGCGGATGGCGTCGACGTCAGACGCTTCCAGTTCCAGCATCGGGCACCGGCGCTCGCTACAGGTCACGCGATACATGTCCAGCATATGCGCCGCCGGACCGCTGCCACCCGACCACGCGTCGCCCTGGAACACCTCGACCAGCCGCTCGACGCCGTCGCTTTCCGATTGCGCCTACATCCGTAAATTCGCCCGCTCGCCGTCGCGCACGCGCTGCAGGAAACCGCGCTTCGCCAGCGTGGTCTCGACCGCGTAGTGGACCATGTCGTGCGGGATGATCCGTTGTTTGGGGCAGCTCACCGGCTCGCTTTCAGCGGCCCCGGAATGACGATGGTGTGTTGGAGGTCGGCTCCCACGCAATCGCTTGCCGCGCGAACGTTTCGAGATCGATATTCGATCCGCAAAGAATCACCCCGACGCGCTTGCCGGCGAGGCGTTCGCGCAGCGGTCCGCACAATGCGGCGGTCGCCGCCACGCAGGCCGGTTCCACCGCGAGTTTCATGTCGGCGAACAGCAGGCCCATCGTGCGCTGCATTTCCACATCGCTGATCATCGCCAGCTCGTCAACGAAACGGCGGCATAACTCGAAACTGTAGGGCGCCGCGTGCGGCGCACCGAGGCTGTCGGCGATGGTGTTCACCTTGTCGATCGCTTGTGGCGAGCCGGCGGCAAAGCTGCGGTGCATGGTGTCGGCGCCTTCCGGTTCGACGCCGAACATCTGGCAACGCGGTTGCATTTGCTTGACCGCGGTGCTGACGCCGGCGCACAGGCCGCCGCCGCCGATCGGCACGATCACCGCGTCGAGGTTCGCGATTTGATTGCATAATTCATAACCGACGGTGGCGGTACCCAATACCGTCAATTCGCCCTCGAACGGATGGATGAAGCTGCGGCCTTCCTCGGATTCGATGCGCTTCACCTCCGCGAACGCCGCGTGCACGTCGTCGACCAAGATGACTTCGGCGCCGTACGAGCGGCACAGCGCGACGCGCGCGGAATTGGCGGTCTTCGGCATCACGACTTTCGCGGTGGTACCGATCGTGCGCGCGGCGAACGCCACCGCAATCGCGTGGTTACCGGCGCCTGCCTGATGTGCGCCTGCATTGCGGGCGCGCTGACGTAGTTTGTTTTTGAATCCCGGAGGCAGGTATGAC
>JBDTAJ010000189.1:0-8077 GCA_039924705.1 Rhodanobacteraceae bacterium | reverse complement strand
CTGCGTACGGTCGGTTCGTTCGGCGCGTGGATGTTCTCGATCGTGCGGCGCGAGTGCCAGCGGCTGATGCGGGGCATGCGCGGCCAGACACAACTTCCCGCCGACGATCATCGAATTTTTGCCTATTACACGACGCCCGGGTTGCGCATCGATCTGGTCGAGGCAATCCAGTCGCTGCCCGAGAAATACCGCGAGGCGATCATCCTGCGCGATTTCGAGGAGTTTTCGATCAGCGAAATGGCCGACCAGTTGCTTCTGACCCGCGCGGCGGTGAAAAGCCGCATCCACCGCGGCCGTCAGATGATGCAGGAATATCTGAAGGACTGACGCTCGCCCCATGTCGGGCGCTTTGCGCCGGGTTTCAACCATGACGGAAAACACCATGAACAAGTACCTGCGCGGCATCATCGCCGGCTTTATCGCCACCGTAGTTCTGTCCATCCTGATGCTGATCAAATCGATGATGGGCGTGATGCCCAGACTCGACCTGATCACCATGCTGACAGGCATGGCCCACCAGCGGATGGGCCTGCCTGACACACCGATGGTGGGCTGGATCATCCATTTCATGATCGGTACCGTGCTCTGGGGCATCGTATTCGCACTGCTTTACAAGCCGCTGCCCGGTCACAGCCCGGTCGCGAAGGGCCTGGTTTTTAGCGTGATCGTCTGGCTGCTGATGATGGTCATCCCGATGCCGATGGCCGGTGCCGGCTTGTTCGGAATGCACCTGGGGATGATGGCACCGGTGATGACGCTCGTCCTGCATCTGATCTGGGGTGCGGTGCTCGGCGCCGCCTACGGTGGACTCAGCCGCACGGCCGCATCGGTCTGATGCCGTGCTCTCCGCGTATGGCCGGTGTGGCGTCGGCACGACGTCACTACATCGACACTGCTGATCGGTCATCGCACGCATGAAAAAAAGCACCACGCTGATCCGCTGGCTGATCGTTATTGCATTACTTGGCGGGGTGGTGGCGTTCTTCGCGCTCGGCCTGCAGCACCAACTCAGCCTGGAGGCACTGAAGACCCACCAGCAGGCGCTGGATGCTTATCACCAAGCCCATCCTTGGCTGCTCGGCGTCGGCTTCTTCCTGGTCTACGTGATCTTTGCCGCGCTGTCGCTACCCAGCGCCGAACTCCTGACGATTGCCGCGGGTGCCGTCTTCGGACTGTTCGAAGGCACGCTATTGGTATCGTTCGCCTCGAGCATCGGCGCGACGCTGGCGATGCTGTCCAGCCGCTTCATCCTGCGCGACTGGGTGCGCAAACGTTTCGGCGCACGCCTGAAACGCATCGACAAGGGTGTCGAACGCGAAGGCGGCTTCTATCTATTCAGTATCCGTCTGGTGCCCGGGTTTCCATTCTTCGTGGTCAATCTGGCGATGGGGCTGACTTCGCTGTCGGTGATCACATTCTACTGGGTGAGCCAGCTCGGCATGCTCGCCGGAACATTGGTGTACGTGAATGCGGGCACGCGGCTTGCCGGCTTGCAATCGCTGTGGGGATTACTGTCGCCAACGCTGATCGGATCGTTCCTGCTGTTGGCGCTATTGCCATGGATCTCGCGCGGGGTCATCGCCTGGGTCAAGGCCCGTCGCCTTTACAAGGGCTGGAAAAAACCGAAACACTTCGAGCGCAATCTGGTGGTGATCGGCGCCGGCGTATCAGGGCTGGTCAACGCGTTGATCGCCGCGACCGTGCGCGCCAAAGTCACGCTCATCGAAGGCGGCAAGATGGGCGGCGATTGCCTCAATTACGGTTGTGTGCCATCGAAAGCGCTGATCCGCATCGCCCGCGCCGCGCACGAGGCGCGCAATGCATCTCAGTTCGGCATCGAGGTGGATGCGCCAAAGATCGATGGTGCGCGCGTGATGGACAGTGTGCGCGCCGCGATCGCCGATGTTGCGCCACACGATTCACAGGAACGCTACAAAAAACTCGGCGTCGACGTGCGCCGCGGCTGCGCGAAAATCGTTTCGCCGTGGTGCGTGGAAGTCGACGGCAAACCGATCAACACCCGCGCGATCGTGATCGCCGCCGGTGCCGAGCCGGTCGTTCCTGATTTGCCGGGGCTCGCCGAATGCGGCTATCTCACCTCTGACACCTTGTGGAATCTTGAAGCGTTGCCGCAACGATTGTTGATCCTGGGTGGCGGTCCGATCGGCTGCGAACTGTCACAGGCGTTCGTGCGGCTCGGCAGCGAAGTCGCACAGGTCGAACTCGACGACCGGCTGCTGCAGCGCGAGGACGATGAAGTCTCCGCATTCGTGCGCGCGCGGCTGGAAGCCGACGGCGTGCGTGTGCTGACTGGTCACAAGGCGTTGAAGGTGGAACAGGACGGCGATCAAAAAATACTGGTCTGCGAACACGGCGAGAAAGAAGTACGGCTGCCGTTCGACGCGATCCTGGTGGCGATCGGGCGCAAGCCGCGCGTTACCGGTTACGGTCTGGAAGAATTGAAAATCCCGCTCGATGAAGGCAAACACACCATCGAGACCGACGATTATCTGCGCGCGCTGTATCCCAATATCTACGCCTGCGGCGACGTCGCGGGGCCCTTCCAGTTGACCCACGCCGGCGCGTATCAGGCATGGTATGCCGCCGTGAATGCGCTGTTTGGATCGTTCAAGAAATTTCGCGTCGATTATCGGGTGATGCCAGCGGTGACCTTCACCGATCCGCAGATCGCGCGGGTCGGCCTCAACGAGCGCGAGGCCAGGGAGCAGGATATCGACTACGAAGTCACGCGTTATGAACTCGCGGAGCTTGATCGCGCCATCGTCGAGCGCGAAACGCATGGCTTCGTGAAGATTCTCACCGCCAAAGGCAAGGATCGCCTTCTCGGCGCCACCTGCGTGGGCGCGCATGCAGGCGAATGGATGAGCGAATTCGCGCTGGCGATGCAATGCAAAGTCGGACTGAACAAGATTTTGGGCACCGTGCACGCCTATCCGACCTTCGCCGAAGCCAACAAGTACGCCGCCGGCGAATGGAAGAAGTCGCACGCGCCGCAACGCGCGCTGCGCTGGTCGCAACGCTGGCACCGCTGGAGGCTCGGATGAAATGGAAGCTGCCGCTGGCGCTGTTGTGCATGGTCGCGGTATCGAATGCCGCCGACACGACGCTGACGCTGCGCTTCTCCGATGCCGCCCCCGGCATGAAGTTGCCGCCGGGCTGGACACCCTATGCATTGTCCAGCCATGTGCCGCTTGCGCAGATCGCGCTGGTGCGTGATGGGGTGGACAACGTGTTGCGCATCCGTGCCGACGCCGCCACCGGCGCGATCACCCATCCGCTCAATCTTCCCGCCGCGACCACGCTGAGCTGGCGCTGGAAAGTCGATCATGCGGTCGCCGCTGCCGACTTGGGTCGCAAGGATGGCGATGATTTTGCCGCGCGTGTGTACGTCTTTTTCGACCTGCCGGCGAGCGCCTTGTCGTTTGGCGAGCGCTTCAAGCTGGCTCTGACGCGCAGTGTGCTGGGCGTGGATTTGCCGCGCGCGGCGTTGTGTTACGTCTGGGACAACCGCCATCCGATAGGCACGATCGCGCCCAACGCGTACTACGGCGGCGTGCGCATGATCGTGTTGCGCAGTGGCGATGCGGATGCCGGGCGTTGGCAAACGCAACGCCGCGATCTCGCCGCCGATTTTCGGGCCGCGTTCGGCCGCGCCGCGCCGCGGATCACCGGCGTGGCATTGGCCTCCGACACCGACAACACCCGCGGTCATGCCACCGCCTGGTTCGGCGATCTTGTACTCACACCAAGCGCGGCCGGGGCGGATGCGAAGGCGTCCATCCGATGAACGCCATCCTCGCCGCGCCGACGCGGCCGTCATTCACTCGAACGCTGCGCGCGCACGGATTGGAGTTGCCGCGCACCCGACTGGAAATCCTGCAAGTCAATGTCGGCAAGCTGTGCGATCTGGCCTGTCATCACTGCCACGTCGAGGCGGGGCCAAAGCGCACCGAGATCATGCATGCGCGCACGGTTGCGCGCATTCTCGAATTGCTCGCCGATGCGCCGGGAATTCACACCGTCGATTTGACCGGCGGCGCGCCGGAAATGAATCCGCACTTCCGCACCCTGGCGCGGGAAGCGCGCGCGCTCGGCAAGACCGTGATCGACCGTTGCAACCTGACCGTGCTGTTCCTGCCCGGACAGGAAGACACCGCCGAGTTTCTGGCCGCGAACAAGATCAAGGTGATCGCCTCGCTGCCGTGCTACACCAAGCACAACGTGGAAAAGCAGCGCGGCCGACACGTGTTCGACCCCAGCATCCGCGCGTTGCGCAAACTCAATGCGCTCGGTTACGGGCGAGAGGGATCGGGGCTGGAACTTGATCTGGTCTACAACCCGCTTGGGGCGAGCCTGCCGCCACCGCAATTGCAGCTCGAAGCCGAGTACAAGCGCGAACTCGCCGAGCACTTCGGCATCGTGTTCAACCATCTTTTCACCATCACCAACATGCCGATCAAACGCTTTCTGCATTTGCTGGAGCGCGAGTGCCGCCACGAGCGCTACATGCAAACGCTGCTGGATGCTTTCAATCCGGCCGCGGCGCTGGGCGTGATGTGCCGCAATCTGCTGTCGGTGAGCTGGGACGGGCAAATGTACGACTGCGATTTCAACCAGGCGCTGGAACTGCCGCTGGGCGGACGTCGGCGCACGCTGTGGGAAATCGACTCGTTCGCGCAGATCGAAAAGGAAGCCATCGCTTTTGCCGATCACTGCTACGGCTGCACCGCCGGGGCGGGAAGTTCCTGCGGTGGCGTCACCACCTGAACACAGTCATGAAGGAAGTCGTGCCCATGGAAAACGAAAACGGGAATCACGGCATGCGCGACGCCGTGCGCGAGTACTACGGCGAGACCCTGCAGTCCAGCCGCGATCTGAAAACCTCAGCGTGTTGCAGCATCGAGGCGATGACCGCGCATCTGCGCGCGCTGCTGACCAGGTTGCATCCTGAAGTGAAGGATCGGTTCTACGGCTGCGGATCGCCGATCCCGCCCGCGCTTGAAGGCGCGAGCGTGCTCGATCTTGGCAGCGGCAGCGTACGCGACGCGTATCTTCTTTCCGCGCTTGTCGGTGAACGTGGCCGCGTGATCGGCGTGGACATGACCCCGCAGCAGGTCGAGATCGCCGAGCGTCATCGCGAGTTCCACGCGCGCGCCTTCGGCCACGCGCGCAGCAATGTCGAGTTCCTGCTCGGCGATCTGTCGGACCTGGACTCGTTCGGGATCGCCGATGCCAGCATCGATGCCGCGGTGTCCAATTGCGTGCTGAATCTGGTGCCGGACAAACGCCGCGCGTTCGCCGAAGTGCTGCGTGTGCTCAAACCCGGCGGCGAGCTGTATTTCTCGGACGTGTTCGCCGACCGCCGCCTCCCGCGCAAGCTGCTGGCCGATCCGGTGCTGGTCGGCGAGTGCCTCGCCGGCGCGTTATACGTGGAGGATTTTCGTCGCGTGATGGCGCAGCTCGGCATTGCCGATGCGCGCGTTTGCGCGCGCAGCCCGATCACGCTGGAAGATCCGGCGATCGAGGCGAAGATCGGTTTTGCGCATTTCGAGTCGATCACCTGGCGCGTGTTCAAGCTCGATCTTGAGGACCGCAGCGAGGATTACGGGCAGAGCGCGACGTATCTTGGCACCATGCCCGAACATCCGCACCGTTTCGTGCTGGACGATCATCATCTGTTGGAAACCGGCAAGCCGCTGCGCGTGTGCGGAAACAGCGCCGACATGCTGACCCGCAGCCGTTATGCGCGGCACTTCCGCATCGATGGCGACAGACGCCGGCATTTCGGTTTGTTCGACTGCGCCCCGGCCACCGCCACGGTTGCCACTGTCGGCGCCGGCGCGCCTTGTTGCTGAGATAGCACGCGATGACATCGCCGCTGCTATCGGTGATCGTCCCGCTGGCGCCGGACGAGGCCGAGTGGGAGGGGCTGCGCGCGCAACTCATCGCCTTGTTGGCGGGCAACGAGATCATCATCGTGCGGCCTGGAACCGCCAACGGACATGACACGCACACCATTACGACATCGATGACGACGACGTGCGAAATCGTTGCCGCGCCCGGACGTGCGCGGCAGTTGAATGCCGGCGCGCGCACAGCGCGCGGCCGCTGGTTGTGGTTTCTGCACGCGGATTCCAGATTGCATCCACGCACGTTGCCGGCGTTGCGCGCATTTCTGGATCGGGATGAAAACGCGCTCGGCTATTTCGATCTGCGCTATCGCGACGATGGGCCGAAGGTGGCTAGGATAAATGCCATCGGCGCCAATTTCCGCGCATGTTGTTTCGGATTGCCGTTCGGCGATCAGGGTTTTGTGCTGCGGGCGAATTGGTTCGCCGATCTCGGCGGCTACGACGAAACTGTCGCTTACGGCGAGGATCATCTGCTGGTCTGGCGGGCGCGCGACGCGGGTTTGCCGATCGTTGGCATCGGTGCGCCGCTGTTGTCGAGCGCGCGCAAATACGCGCGCGAGGGGTGGTTGCGCACTACGGCGAAACATCTGGTGTTGACAGCGCGTCAGGCGTGGCCGCACTGGCGCATGGCGCGATTGGAGCGTCATGCAAATTCCGGCAACGCGCGTCGCCCGTACCCTCACCCCGACCCCTCTCCCACTTCAGAGCACGATCGTCGCGAGGCCGGATCATGTGCCGTGCTGGCGATTTTCGTCAAGACGCCCGGCCATTCGCCAATCAAGACGCGCCTCGCCGCGAGGATCGGCGTGGCCAACGCGACCGCCTTTCATCGCCTCGCCGCGGCAGCGGTGAGGCAGGTCGTCTGTGAGGCGCGCAATGCCGGTTGCGACCTGCAAGCGTACTGGGCGGTGGCCGAACACGAAGGGTTGCGCGATCCGCTGTGGCGCGAATTGCCGACGCTATGGCAGGGAGGCGGTGATCTTGGCGCACGCTTGCACCATATCTATTCGCGTCTGCAACGTTCGCATGGCTGCGTGCTGTTGCTCGGCGCCGATGCGCCGCAACTCACGCCGGATTTGTTGCTCGCCGCGCTGAACGCGTTGAACGATCCGGCCACGCCGTTCGCGCTGGGTGACGCGTGCGACGGAGGTTTCTGGCTGTTCGGCGGATGTGCACCGATTCCGGAAACCACCTGGCGCAGCGTGCGCTATTCGCAATCGAAAACGGCCGCGGAACTACGCGGCGCGTTGGCGCCGCTGGGCGGCGTTGCCAATCTGGCCACGCTTACCGACGTCGACAACGCGCTCGATCTCGCTGCGCTCGCCGACGCGCTGGACGCATTGTCCGATCCATTGCCGGCGCAGCGCGCGTTGCGCGCATGGCTCCAAACCCATTCCGATACCCCGTTAGCGAAGGAGCTGCGCGCATGACCATCGTTCTGTTCCTGGTCGTACTGTTTCTCGCCGCCACCAACGACGCCAACGACAACTTCAAGGGCGTCGCCACGTTGTACGGCAGCCGCCGCGCGGGTGATTGGACGTCGCTGGGCTGGGCCAGCATCACCACCTTGGCGGGTTCGTTGTGCTCGGTGTTTCTCGCGCAGGCCCTGCTGGAAACCTTCACCGGCGCGGGTCTGATGCCACCGGATGACGCCGCCCAGATTCCCCGACGCGATCGCGGGCGGCGAACGCCCGCGGCACTCGATGCCGCCGAACGCGCGCTCTTCGCCTACGCCGTCAAGCTGACCCACGCACCCGCAACAATGGAACGCAACGACATTGCTGCGCTGCGCGCAGTGGACTTCGCCGACCAAGACATTCTGCTGGCCAACCTGGTCGTGGCTTATTTCAACTTCGTCAATCGGATCGCGCTAGGTCTAGGAGTCGGATTCGACGAATCCGAGCTGCACGGCTACCCAATCTGAGACTTTGGTTGCCTAAGAGCCCCCGGGCCGCGACGAGGACAGTTCGATCAGGCGCACCTGATCGCCGATCACGAAACGCTGGGAAAGCACGGTCAACCCGGCTTCTTCGACGCGATCGTCGATGCGCTGATCCAGACTCGCACCGAATGCCCAGCGCGCCCACGGCGCCCACAGCCGTGTCGACAACCTTCGCAGACGGCCATCCGGACGCGTGTATTCG
>JBDTAJ010000188.1:0-19213 GCA_039924705.1 Rhodanobacteraceae bacterium | reverse complement strand
CGCCGTTGCGTGCGTCCGATGCTTAGATAAGCACCGGAGGCGTGAAGTTCAAATGAGTTCGTCGGACGGGTTCAGGCCGCATTCATTCGCAGGATCGCGCATGACTTATGGCCTATGCCGCGCGCATTTGGACGTCCAAATGCAGTGCTGTCCAAAACGGATTGAGAAGTGTCGTGGCGGTTTGCAATCCGTTTTTAATGCGCCTCATCCCAATTGACGCCTTGTCCCAGATCGACCAGCAGCGGTACCGATAACTGCGCCGCATTTTGCATTCGCGCGCGCACGCCGACAGTGATTTCATCCAGCGCATCCTCGCGCACTTCGAAAACCAGTTCGTCGTGCACCTGCATCAGCATTTGCGCATCGTTGCGTTGTCGCAGCCATGCATCGATCTCGATCATTGCGCGCTTGATGATGTCGGCGGCCGTGCCCTGCATCGGAGCGTTGATCGCGGCGCGCTCGGCCCCGGCGCGTTGCGCGGTATTGCGCGAGCGCAACGATTCCAGATACAGCCGCCGGCCGAACAGTGTTTCCACGAAGCCCAGATCCAGAGCTCGCGCACGGGTCGAATCCATAAACGTCTTGACGCCCGGATAGCGCGCGAAATAACGCGCCATGTAGTCGCCGGCTTCGGCTCGACCGATGCCCAGCGCGCGCGACAGGCCGTGCGCGCTCATGCCGTACATAAGGCCGAAGTTGATCGCCTTGGCGGCACGGCGCTGATTGGCGTCGACCATCTCCGGCGGCACATCGAATACTTCCGCGGCAGTGGCGCGGTGCACGTCCTGATTGCCCAGAAACGCCGCCATCAGCCCCGGATCTCCGGACAGGTGCGCCATGATCCGCAATTCGATCTGCGAATAATCCGCGGCCAGCACGCGCCATCCCGGCGGCGCGATGAAAGCCTGGCGGATGCGGCGGCCTTCCTCGGTGCGGATCGGGATGTTCTGCAGATTCGGATCGGACGACGACAAACGTCCGGTCGCGACCGCGCCCTGGTGGTAACTGGTGTGCACACGACCCGTGCGCGGATTGATCATCTGCGGCAGCTTGTCGGTATACGTGAAGCGCAGTTTGGTCAACGCGCGGTAATCCAGGATTACGCGCGGCAGTTCGTGTTCGTCCGCGATCGCCGCCAGCGCTTCCTCGTTGGTCGATGGCTGCCCAGTCGGCGTTTTCATCAGCATCGGCAAATTCAATTCATCGAACAGCAGCGCCTGCAATTGCTTGGGCGAGTCCATGCTGAATTCGCGCCCGGCGATGATGTAAGCCTGCTTCTGCAGAGCGAACATGCGTTTGGCGAGCTCGCCGCTTTGCGCGCGCAACGTGGTCGCGTCGATCAGCACGCCGCGTTGCTCCATCCGCGCCAGCACTGGTACCAACGGGAGTTCGATCTCCTCGAATACGCGTCGTCGCGGCGATTCGGCCTGCAGTGACGGCCAAATCGCAAAGTGCAAACGCCGCGTGATGTCGGCGTCTTCGGCGGCATAGCGGCAGGCGGTGTCCAGATCGACCTGCGAAAATGAAATCTGTTTCGCGCCCTTGCCGGCGATCTCGCTATATTTGATGGTGTCGTAGTTGAGATGCCGTTTCGCCAACGTGTCCATGTCGTGGCGGCTGGCGGTGGCGTTCAACACGTAGGATTCGAGCATGCTGTCGTAGGCGAGTCCTTGCACCTCGATGCCGTACAGCGACAGCACATTGAAATCGTATTTGGCGTGTTGTCCGAGCTTTGGACGTTGCGGGTCTTCGAGGATCGGTTTCAGCGCAGCGAGCACGGCGCCACGATCCAGTTGCGGCGGCGCGCCGGGGTAATCGTGCCCGACGGGGATATAGCAGGCGCGGTTGGGTTCCACTGAAAACGACAAGCCCACCAGTTCGGCGCGCATCGCATCCAGTGAAGTCGTTTCGGTGTCGAATGCGATCAATTCGGCGTGGTGCAGCAGGTGTATCCAGTGATCGAGTCGAACTTGCGTGGTAACCAGTTCGTATTCGCCGGGCGTGGACAGAGCCGGATCGATCGTCGTCGTCGGCTTTTGTTCGTCGTTCCGGAAGACGCGTAGCGATTCGTTGGCAACGGGTGTGGCAGCTCGCCCGAGCGGGATCCGAGATTCCGTCGCCGTCTCGAGTGTTGAGGATGACTCTGCGGTGGCGCGATCGAGATCCTTCAACGCCGCAGTGAACGCATAGCGCATGTATTGCGCGCGCAGCGAGTCCACGTCGCGTGGGCGCAACGCCAGCTCGCGTGGTGCGAAAGGCAGCGTGACATCGGTCTTGATCGTCGCCAGCTGCTTGGACAGCGGCAATTGCGGCAGCGCACGGCGCAGGTTCTCGCCGATTTTGCCGCCGACCTCGCCCGCGCGTGCAATCACCGCTTCCAGATCGCCGAATTCATTCAACCATTTCGCCGCGGTCTTGGGTCCGCATTTCTCAACGCCCGGGATGTTGTCGACGCTATCGCCCATCAAGGCGAGCAGGTCGATCACGCGCTCGGGCGGCACGCCGAATTTCTCGATCACGCGCTCGCGATCCAGCATGCTGCCGGTCATGGTGTTGACCAACGTGATGCGCGGCCCGACCAATTGCGCAAAATCCTTGTCACCGGTGGACACGGTGACGTCGATGCCGTCGGCGGCGGCTTGTATCGCCAGCGTGCCGATCACATCGTCGGCCTCGACGCCCGCCACGCGCAGGATCGGAAAGCCGAGCGCCGCCACGATCTCCAGCATCGGCTCGACCTGCGCGCGCAGATCGTCGGGCATCGGCGCACGATTGGCCTTGTACGCTTCGTAAAGTTCGTCGCGGAAGGTCGGCCCCGGCGCGTCCTGCACGAACGCCGTGAAATCGGGCTGGGCATTCAGCGTCGCGCGCAGCATGTTGACCACGCCGAACAGCGCGCCGGTCGGTTCGCCTGCCGGATTGGTCAGCGGCGGCAGCGCATGGAAAGCGCGATACAGGTAACTCGAACCGTCGATCAGCGTCAGGGTTGGCATGATGGAATTGTCTCACGCATGCGCCACGCTGCCGTCACGCGTGCGGTGTATTCTGATCGCACGATTCCGCCGCACCGAGGATGGCCATCATGAAACGCGCGTCGTGCTTGCTCGCTGGTTTGTCGATTGCATTGTTGTCCGGCGCGGCGCTTGCCCAAGGCGCGCCGCCGCCGAAAGGCTCCGGCCAGCCGCCGCCGGACATGGACGATCCGGGCGTCAAGCAATCGTCGGTGCCGCTGCCCAGCAACAAGATTCCGCCTTCGGTCGCACCCGCCGCGCAATCGGGCAACGGCGATCAGGCGCCGACCGTGGCCGTGCACAAGCAGTCCAACGGCGACACCGTGGAGGAATACCGCCGCGGCAGCGCGCTTTACATGGTGCGGATCACGCCTGCGCAAGGGCAAGGTCCGGTGCAAACCTTCATGGTCAACGGCGGCGATGGCCGGTTGGTCCGCGATCCGCGCATGGGGCCGGTCGATCCGGTCTATTACACGATCTACCAATGGGGTGGGCCGCCCAAACCGACGAGTGAATCTTCGGGCGGGTGAAGATGCAGGGCAACCAAGACCGGCCTTTGCTGACGTTCGGGCAAGCAACCGTGCAGGGTGTGGGGCGCCGGTGCGGCCATCCGTGGCCGCCCGTCCGGCTCAGCGCGCGATGCGATTACTCGCGTCATCCTTGGCGCTCGCCTTCGGCCAGCATCGCTGTTCGCGCGCGTTCCCGACGCGCGCAGTCAACGCATCGCGCAGGCGCTGCGCCTCACCCATCAAGTTCCGGATAGCGCCGGAACAATCCCTCGTTGTTGAATGGGATGCGCCGCGGCGAAGCGACGTATGCGGCGATGCCGGGGCGTGCGGCGATGCGATCGTGGAGATCGATCGTCAGCGGCAACGATTGCTCCAGCCGCCGCATGATGCGCGGAAACGCATAACGCAATCCCTCGACGATCTGGAACAGCGAGAGATCGGCATAAGTAGTCGCGCTGCCGACCAGGCAGCGGCTGCGGCCGCGCGCGTTGACGGCCAGCACGTGCTCGAAGTAACCCAGGTATTTCGGCAACCGCCGCCGGCGCAGATCGGCGGTGCGTTGTTTCGCCTGCGGCTGTTGATCCGCGTAGTACAAGCCGCCGGAAATCGGGTGATGGCCGTCGTGGATTTCCGCGACGAGATCGGCCATCGTCAGTTGCAACTGGTGTGTCCACGAGCGCCCGGTTTCATCATTGGGCGCCAAGCCCAGACGCGGGCCGAGGAACAATAAAATATTCGCGGTCTGGGCGATCACGCGACGCCCGGCCTTCAGGAACGGTGGCGCGAACGGCGGGTGGCCGCCCTTATCTTCGAGGAAACGCAGGAGCGCCGCCTCGCCGCCACCGGAAGCTTCCGGCAAGCGCGCGACGTCCACGTAATCGGCGCCGGCGTCTTCCAGCGCGAGGCGCACGAACTCGCCGCGTCCCTGGATGGTCGGCCAGTAATGGAGCTCGTAGCGCATACCGGAACCTCCGCAAAACTACTGCGTTCGGCATCTTGGTCGCCGGTGGCGCCCGGAATGCCCAAGTGCTGGCGTGTGCACTCTGCTTCCTGCGCCCCGCCGACGGCCAATCTGCCTTCGCTACCGACGTTTTTCAGACGTCCCCCAACCTGGGAATCTGAAATCGCGATTCGTGTGTCAGCTTGCTCGCGATGAATATTCCGCGCAACCGGTCGCCGGCAGGGCCGGCTCCTACGTCAATGCCGAAAATGCCGGATTCCGGTGAACACCATCGCCAGATCGTGTTCGTCGGCGGCGGCGATCACTTCGCCGTCGCGCATCGAACCGCCAGGCTGGATCACCGCACGCACGCCGGCCTCGGCCGCCGCGTCGATGCCGTCGCGAAACGGGAAGAACGCATCCGATGCCATCACACTGCCTTCGATGGCCAGATCGACCTGCTCGGCTTTCATGGCCGCGACCCGCGCGCTGACCACACGGCTCATCTGGCCCGCGCCGATGCCGATGGTGCGACCATCGCGCGCATACACGATCGCATTGGACTTGACGAACATCGCTACGTGCCATGCGAACAGCAGATCATGCAATTGGGTGGCGTCGGGCACGCGTTTCGTCACCACTTTGAGATCCGATAGCAGCAGCGTGTCGCGGTCGCCGTCCTGGACCAGCACGCCGCCAGCGATGCTGCGTAACTCGCGCAATGGCGGCGGTTGTTGCGGCCACGCGCCGGTGGCAAGCGCGCGCACGTTGGGTTTCCTGGCGAGCGCTTGCAATGCGTCGGCGTCGAATTCCGGCGCCACCAGCACTTCGACGAACTGCTGTTTCAGGATCGCAAGCACGGTATCGCCGTCGAGCGCGCGGTTGAAGGCGACGATGCCGCCGAATGCGGAAAGCGGATCGCAAGCGTAGGCTCGCTCGTAAGCTTTGATGGGGTTGTCGGCCAGCGCCACGCCGCAGGGATTGGCGTGCTTGACGATGACGCAAGCCGGCGCCTTGCCGAATGCCTTGACGCATTCCAGCGCGGTATCGGCGTCGACGAGATTGTTGTAAGAGGCTTCCTTGCCCGCCAACGTGCGCGCGCCGGCCACGCTGCCCCGCGGTGCCGCGTCGGCGATGTAGAGCGCCGCGCCTTGATGCGGGTTTTCGCCATAGCGCAGTTCGCGCACGCGCTTGAGCGACAAGTGCAACGTCGGCGCGAAGGTCTGCGCCTGTTCGTGGCCTTCCATTCGCGCCGACAACCAGTCGGCGATCACGCCGTCGTAGCGCGCGGTGTGCGCGAACGCGGCGGCGGCCAGGCGCCGCCGCAGTTGGGGTGTGGTGCCACCATCGCGTCGCAGCCCATCGATTAAGTCCGCGTAGTCGGCGGGATCGGTCAGCACCGCGACGCGATCCTGGTTCTTGGCGGCCGCGCGCAACATCGCCGGTCCGCCGATATCGATGCTTTCGATGGCGTCGTCGAGGCTGCAATCCGGACGCGCCACCGTATGCGCGAACGGATACAGGTTCACCACCAGCAGATCGATCGGCGCGATGTCGTGTTCACGCATGACGGCCTCATCGGCGTCGCGCCGGCCGAGCAGGCCGCCGTGCACGATCGGATGCAGCGTCTTGATGCGGCCGCCCATGATTTCCGGAAAGCCGGTCAGTTCGCTGACATCGCGCACCGGCACACCGGCTTCGCGCAGCGCCGCCGCGCTACCGCCGGTTGAAATCAACTCGACGCCCAGCGCGTGCAGCGCCCGGCCGAGATCGGCCAAGCCGTTTTTGTCGAACACGGAAAGCAACGCGCGGCGCACCGGCACAATGGCGGGCGGCGAAGCAGCGTGATTCATGTCCAGCGCGCGTGGATGACCACGATTCAGATCAAACCGTGGGCGAGCAGCTTCTTGCGCAAGGTGGCGCGGTGGATTCCCAGCGCTTCCGCCGCCCGACTCTGGTTGCCACCGCACCAGTTCAGCACCTCATTTAGCAACGGCGTCTCCACCTCGCGCATCAACATCGCGTACAGCCCGTCGCGACAAGGCGTGCCGTCCAGATCGACCAGATAACGGCGCACGCTCCGCGCGATGCAATCGCGCAACACCGTCGCACCACCAGAATCGTTTTCCGATTCCGTGCGCATTGGAGTGACGGCGTTGAATACGGCGGAGTCCACGTTATCGTTATCTGTGACCGGCACTTTGCGTACCGGGGTTGGAAAGTCTAGCGCCGTCCGCAGCGAATGGTAAGAGGCATCATTCGAATCCAAACTCGAACGCCACCGCATTCCTGCCAGGATCCTCGACCTCGAATGCGACGGCCACGCTCGCGCCCGGCGCCAGCCCTGCTGCGCGCGTGGCGGGATCGGCGACGTATTCGGCCGGCAAAAAACGTCGCATCGCGACGCGATTGTCGTCTAGGTCCGACAGAGCGATGCGAATCACCGGAAACGGCTGGGTGAAATGCGCATCGTTGCGGACCATCGCGCTCAGTATCAGCGCGCCCGGCACGCTGGGGTGTGGACGGATGTCGCGCGAGAGCAGCGCCAGTTTCGATACGTCTTTCAGCGGCGGCAGTGTGCACGACAGCGTGGCGCAGACGCGCGCAACCCATGGCCGCAACGTTGCGTCCAGGGCGATCGCGCCTCGGTTGGCCCACGCCAACTGCGCGAACAGGACCGCGGCGAGCGCCGCGCAACCGGCGATCCAGCGGCCGTTATGGTTAGGCGCGCGCGCACGTTGCCTGCGCACGAACGCCGGTGGCACGATGGCGGGCTGCGTCGGCGCGTGCGGCGGTGTCTCCTCGGAAACGCTATCCGCGGGCGGCCGGAACACCGGCTGCACCAACCGTGGTGGCTCGGGCGCGGGCGGATGCGCCGGCAGTCCGGCGAACGGTTCCGGCGGCAGCGCCTCGCTCAAGGTGGGCAGCGCATCGAACAACATCGTGCAATGGCCGCAACGCACACTACCGTGCCCCTGCGCGATCGCCGCCGCGTCGAGCGCGTACACGGTCAGGCATTCGGGGCATTGGGTGTACATGTAGAGATTCTAGCGTGAACAACATGCGCGCTTATCGACGCCCGTCGATGCGAATCCAACCCTCGCTTTGCGTAACACGCAATTCGCGAAATCCGAACGCTGCGTAGCGCTCCAGCAATTCGGATTCCTGCCCCGTGAAGATGCCGGACAGCGCGAACGGCGCGCCGGGTTTCAATAACGTCGCGAAGCGCGGCGCAAGATCGTGCAACGGCCCAGCCAGTATGTTGGCGATCAATACGTCGTGGTGTGCATCCGGCAATTCGCCCGGCACGTACAGTTGCAACCGATCGGCGACACCATTGCGTTGCGCATTGTCGCGCGTGGCGGTGAGTGCTTGCGGATCATTGTCCACACCGATCGCAAGCGACGCGTCGAGCTTCAAAGCCGCGATCGCCAGTACACCGGAGCCGCAGCCATAATCGAGCATCGTCTTGCCGGCGAGATCGAGGCCGTCCAGCCATTCCAGACACAACGCGGTGGTGGGATGCGTGCCGGTCCCGAACGCGAGTCCGGGATCGAGGCGCACGATCACATTGTCGCTGTCACCAGCCGGCGGCTCGACATTCCAGGGATAAATCCGCAGCCCCCGCCCGAAGCGCATCGGCTTGAATCGATCCATCCACACCCGTTCCCAATCCTGGTCGGCGATGTCGCGGAAGCCGATTTGCCCGGGTGCGAGCTCCGGTAGCGCATCCAACAGCGCGCGCAACAGTTCACGCCGATCGGCATTGGCGTCGAACAGCGCGGTCAGGGTCAAGGATTCCCACAACGGTGTTTCGCCGGCGTCGGGCTCGAGAATCGCGCGCTCGTTGGGCGTATCGGCATCGGCGTCGAGCAAGGTGACCGCCAATGCGCCGAGTTCTTCCAGGGCGGCTTCCGCGCGCGGTCGCTGCTCCGCGCTCTGGGTGAGGGAGAGTTCCAAGAAGGGCATGAATGCTTTTCTCGGAGTGACGATAGGATGGACGCTTTCCGAATATCGTGTCGCAAATCAGGACGGCAACGCAAGCATCCGTCCTTGGAGCGCTCTCCGATCGGCATCCATGCCTCACCCGCACGTGACGCGCGTGATGCGCTACTCCGCATCACGCAAACGTGTCGCGTCCGACCTTCCGCTCCGCGATGCGCTTTTCCAGATAGTGGATGTTCTGGCCGCCCTGCTGGAAGCCGCCGTCGACCATAATGCGCTGCTGCAACGAGATGTTGGTCTTGACGCCATCGATCACCATTTCGGCCAGCGCAATGCGCATGCGCGCGATCGCGGTGTCGCGGTCGCGGCCGTGCACGATCAGCTTGCCGATCATCGAATCGTAATTGGGTGGAATGCGATAGCCATCGTAGATATGTGTGTCGACGCGCACGCCGGGGCCGCCCGCGCTCAGGAACCGTTTTACCAAGCCCGGCGATGGCATGAAGGTGTCTGGATCTTCCGCGTTGATCCGGCATTCGATCGCGTGGCCGTTGATGCGGATGTCGTCCTGCTTGATCGATAACTTTTCGCCGCCGGCGATCAGCAATTGCTCGCGCACCAGATCCACGCCGGTGACGAGTTCCGTCACGGGATGCTCGACCTGGATGCGCGTGTTCATTTCGATGAAATAAAAGCGTCCGTTCTCGTACAGGAACTCGAAGGTGCCGGCGCCTCGATAACCGATGCGGACGCAGGCTTCCACACATACGCGGCCGATTTCCGCGCGTTGCTGCGGTGTGATGCCGGGCGCGGGCGCCTCCTCGACCACTTTCTGGTGGCGGCGCTGCATCGAGCAATCGCGCTCGCCGAGGTGTATTGCGTTGCCTTGGCCGTCCGCGAGTACCTGGATTTCAACGTGGCGCGGATTCTCCAGAAACTTCTCCATATACACTTGCGGATTGCCGAACGCCGCGCGCGCTTCCGCGCGGGTCGTCGCGATCGCGTTGCCGAGATGTGCCTCGGTGTGCACCACGCGCATGCCGCGGCCGCCACCGCCGCCGGAGGCCTTGATGATCACCGGATAGCCGATCTCGCGCGCGATGCGCATGTTGTCGTTCACGTCCTCACCGAGTGGCCCGCCGGAGCCCGGCACGCACGGCACGCCAGCGGCCTTCATCGCCCTGATAGCCTCGACCTTGTCGCCCATCAGGCGGATCACGCCCGCGGTCGGGCCGATGAACACAAAACCGGATTGCTCGACCTGCTCGGCGAAGTCGGCATTCTCGGAAAGAAAACCGTAGCCCGGATGGATCGCGGAGGCGTCGGTGACTTCCGCCGCGGCGATGATCGCCGGGATGTTGAGGTAGCTTTGCGCGGCAGGCGCGGGGCCGATGCAGACTGCTTCGTCGGCCATGCCGACGTGTTTGAGATTTCGATCGACGGTGGAATGCACCGCGACCGTACGGATGCCCAGCGTGTGGCAGGCGCGCAGCACGCGCAGCGCGATTTCGCCGCGGTAGGCGATGACGACTTTGTCGAGCATGACGTCAGCCGATCACGAACAACGGCTGGTCGAATTCGACCGGCTGACCGTTCTCGGCCACGATCGCCAACAATGTGCCGGCGACGTCGGCTTCCAGCTGGTTGAACATTTTCATCGCCTCGATGATGCCCAGCGCGTCGCCCATCTTGACCTGTTGCCCCACCTTGACGAACGGCTCGGCGCCCGGCGTGGCGGCGGCGTAGAAGGTACCGACCATCGGCGCGCGCACCACGTGGCCGGCTGGCAGGCCGCGTTCGCCGCGGGTGGCTTCATCGGCCGCGGATTCGGTGGATTTCGCGCCGCTCGCGATAATGGGTTGCCCGGGCGCGGAGACCGGCGTCTGCACGACCACCGGCGCGGGCTGCGCGGCCGGCATCGACGTGCCGGTCGGAAAGCGCGACAGCCGCACGACTTCCTCGCCTTCTTTTATTTCAAGTTCCGAAAGATTAGATGCTTCCAGCAAGTCGATCAGTTTTTTGATCTTGCGCAAGTCCATGTTTTGGCCTCGTCGAAGTAACCCTTATGAACCATCCTTTGAACCATCCTTGATGCGTAGCGCCGGCCCGGCCATCCCTGGCCGGTCGTTCGTCGGCGCGAGATGCGCTTCAATGCATCTCGCGAGAACCTCGACCCCCGCTTGCGGAAGGTTGGGATGGGGATCAAGATTCCGAAAGACGTTTCAGCGCCGCTTCCATCGCAAAGAGATAGCTGTCTGCGCCGAAGCCGGCGATCACCCCGACCGCGAGATCCGAAAAATATGACTGCCGACGGAACGGTTCGCGCGCGTGCGGGTTGGACAGGTGCACCTCGATGAACGGGATCGCCGCCGCCGCCAGCGCGTCGCGCAGGGCCACGGACGTATGCGTGAACGCGGCCGGATTAATCAGGATGAAATCGACGGCATCGGCACGCGCGCGTTGCACCCGGTCGATCAAGGCATTCTCGGCGTTGGATTGGAAACTCTCGACCGTGTGCCCGCCCGCGCGCGCGACCTGGGTTAACGCCGCGTCGATTTGCGCCAGCGTGGCATGGCCATAGATCCCCGGCTCGCGCTGACCGAGCAGGTTCAAGTTGGGACCATGCAGGACGAGGATGCGGGCCACGGAAGCTTCCGGCAGCCGGCAGCCCGGCGATCGCGCAGTGTCGCGCCCCGATGCGAGTTTGTCCAGACGTTGTGCGCCAGATCAACGCAGATCGGCGACGATGAGGCGCGTTTAATCGACACCATTCAACCAATGATTGAGCTGCTGGGTATCCAGCTCGCCCAGCTTGGTGTCCAGAATGCGCCCGTCACGTCCGATCAGCACGTTGTAGGGTAACAAGCCGGCGCGGTCGCCGAAGTGCTCGGTCGGCACCGGATCCGCGTCGATGCCGATCAGGATCGGGTAATCGACCGGCGTGTGTTTCAGATAGTCGCGTACGGCTTCCGGCTGATCCAGCGCGATGCCGACGATCTGCACGCCGTGATCTGCGTAGCGTTGCTGCGCCGCGGCAAGCTGCGGCATCTCCTTGCGGCACGGAGCGCACCAACTCGCCCAGAAGTTCAGCAGCACGAGCTTGCCTCGCCATTGCGACAAGGATTGCGGCTTGCCGTCGAGACCGGGCAGTACCAGATCATTGACGCGATCGCCCGCCTTCAACGTTGCGACGTTGGGAGGTATCGGCGCCGGCGGGTGTGGTTGCGATGCCTGTTGCAGCCACAGCCCGCCCAATGCCGCGGCGGTTGCAAGCACCAGGATCACGGTCGTCGCGCGTCGATCGATCACGGTCCGGGAGCCTTTGGACAAATCCACATAGCCGCGCAGGCGGCTGGACGGGATGAGACGCAAGGCGGCGTGCGATGGCGATGCTCATTGCATTGGCGAGCGCGCCAACGCAGCAGATCGCCAGTCCAGCCCCTGCCCGCAGGGTTGCGCCCGAGAGTCGCGCTCGCGTCGTTGCGAACCTCGGCCATAGTTGAAACTGTGACCAGCGGTCCGCGCCTAGCGATCATCGGCTCTCGGGCAGCAACGCGGTTCATGGAGATTTGCCCAGAGGCTCCCTAACCTTTTTTGCGCGCGCGAGAAACGCATCGGAATCTTCATATCCGATCAATCGCTGCGCGTTGAGTTCGTTGCCGCGGCGGTCGAAAAACAGCGTCGCCGGTGGCCCGAACAGACCATAGCGCTTCAGTAATGCCTGATCGGCATCATCGTTGGCGGTGACATCCGCCCGCAACAGCACGAAGCCGGCCAGTGCGCGCTGCACTTGCGGTTTCGAAAACGTCAGCGCGTCCATTTCCTTGCAGCTCACGCACCAGTCGGCGTAGAAATCCAGCATCGCCGGTTGCCCGGCGGCCGCCGCCGCCGCGACAGCATGGTGGACGTCTTCCACGCTCTTGACCGGGCGAAATGCCAGTGCCTGGGTTTGCGCGTGCATGTGCGTGCCGCCGAATGCGCCCGACAGCGGCGCCAGCAGATCGCGCGAACCGGCCGCCGCACCGACCAATTCGCAAGCGCCGATGACCATCGCGATCAAACCGAGCGCCTGACCGATCCGTCGCCAGCGGGATCCGCTCGAAGGCGCGCGAGACAGCGCACCGAGAAATACCGCGCAGCCGATCAGCAACGCACCGGTCAGGGCCAAGATCCAGACCGGGGCGAGGATGCGCGATAACATCCAGATGGCCAGCCCCAGAAACACCACGCCGAAGAACGCCTTGACCACGTCCATCCACATGCCCGCGCGAGGCAGGAATCGCCCGGCCGCGGTGCCAATCACGAGCAGCGGCACGCCCATGCCCAGGCTCAGCGCGAACAGAGCGAGACCGCCGAACACCGGGTCGTGACGCTGACCGATGTAAAGCACCGCTGCGGCCAGGGGCGGGGCCACGCAGGGACCCACGATCAGCGCCGACAACACGCCCATCGCCGCGACGCCGATAAAAGAACCACTGCGCTGGCGGTTGCTGACATTCGCCAACCGCGTCTGCCACGACGATGGCAGTTGCAGCGAGTACAAGCCGAACATTGACAGCGCCAGCAGCACGAACAGCAACGCGAACGAGATCAGGATCGCGGGTTTCTGCATCCATGCGGCAAGATTCGCGCCGGCAAGTCCCGCGACGACGCCGGCGATCGTGAACACCACGCAGCTCGCCAGCACGTATACCAGTGACAGCGCAAACGCGCGCGGCGCGGACAGCCGCTGGCCCGAGCCTGCGATCAACCCGGTCAGGATCGGGATCATCGGCAACACGCAGGGCGTGAAGGCCAGCAACACTCCAAAGCCGAAGAACAACGCGATCGCGGCAAAGCCATGGCCGCCGATCAAGCCGGCGAGTTTTTGTTCATAAGATTGATCAACGGCGCTCACGCTTCTCGTAGGAGCCAGCTTGCTGGCGACGGATTCAGAGGTGTCGACATCGGCCACAGCAGCCCCGTTCGAGACCGGCAGATCGATGGATCGGTTATCCGCGCCGCGCATCCGCGCCAATGCCGCGGCGAGTCCACCGGATGCTGCGCTTGGCGGAGGCGGTGGCGCGGCTTGCGTGATCGCCGACGCGGAAGCGGCCGACGACAACAACAGCTCGATCTTCTGCGTGGCCGGCGGATAGCAGATTTTCGGATCGATCTCGTGGCAGCCTTGGAACGTTACCGCCAGTTGCAGCGTCTGCGGCGCCGGATCGCTGAAGCTGTAAGGCAGCGAGGCATCGAGACGATCGTGATAAATCTCGACATCGCCCAGATACGGATCGTGTTCCTTCAAACCGTCCGGCAATTGCAGCGCGCCGGTCTGCGCGTTTGGCGTCAGCGCCTTCACCTTGATGCGGCCGCGATACAGGTAATAGTGCGGCGCGATATCCCAATGCAGTTGCACCGTACCGGGCTGCGCGATGCGCGCGGAGAGCTTGAATGCGTCGGTGACCTGCAGCAGGTCGCCGCCGTTCTGCGCGGCGGCCATCGCCGGCAGCAGCAGGAAAGCAAGCGGCAGGAAGGCGCGTTGCAGGGAGCGAATCAGCGGCATCGAATCTAAGGCAATGACGTGGGCAGAGCCGACGCTTGGGACGGCCATTGTCGCTGACCGGGCCACGCGCGATCAGCTTGCAAATGCGCGGCTATCTTATCCGCGCGTCTGATCGCGCAGCCAGGCCAGATACGGCGCATGGCCGTCGGCGATTTCCAGAGCGATCATTTCCGGCACATCGTAAGGATGCAGTTCGACCAGCCGCGCGCGCAACGCCTCGAAACGTTCGCGGCGCGTCTTGATCAGCAGCAGGATTTCGCTGTCTTCGTGGTTTTTGCCTTTCCAGCAATAGACCGAGGATAGTCCCGGCACACGATTGACGCAGGCCGCCAAGCATTCCTCGACCAATGCTTGCGCGATCGTTGACGCGGATTCGGCATCCGGACAGGTGCTCAGAACCAGCAGCAAGTCGTCGTTGTAGCCCATCGGTCGAGGATACTAGGGCCTGTTAACGCTTACCGAAGTGGCCGCGCCGTCGTTCCCGGCCCGAAGGGTTGCTTCCAGCGCCCGCCCTACGCAGCGTTGCGCGCCTTGTCTGGCAACCGCTGCGGAAACAACGCGGCTCGCTTGGGTAAGCTTTAAGAGACCCGAACCGACCCTTGAACCCGGCCCGGTTCGCACCCATTTGCTCTTCCGTCCGCCTGATTTTCGTTGCGCGGGGCCGCCGTCGGGCCTTGCAAACGCGATTCTCGCACCTACAATTGGCACTCTCGACGTCCGAGTGCCAATGCCTCGGGCACCCAAATTCCTCAACCGTAGCTGGAGTCGATATGAAGCTTCGCCCATTGCACGATCGCGTCATCATCAAGCGTCTCGAGGCTGAGACCAAATCCGCCGGCGGCATCGTCATCCCCGATACCGCCACCGAAAAGCCGGTCAAAGGCGAGGTCGTGGCCGTCGGCACCGGCAAGATCCTCGAAGACGGCAAGGTCCGTCCGCTGGCGGTCAAAGCTGGCGACAAGGTGCTGTTCGGCAAGTATTCCGGCACAGAGGTCAAGGTCGATGGCGACGAATTGCTCGTCATGCGCGAAGAAGACCTAATGGCCATCATCGAGTCGTGAGCACCGCGGCGCTCGCGCCAGCGTCGTTGCTGCGCCGGACTTGCGAATCCTCATTGGACTTTAGCCAACTGCGGTTCGCTCACCGGCGCGCGCCTACCTGACGCTTCGCCCGCTCGCTCAGACCATCGCCCGTTCCTAACGAATTCCAAATTTCAGAAGAGAGCAAAATCATGGCAGCCAAAGAAATCCGTTTTTCCGAAGACGCGCGCGCGCGCATGCTGCGCGGCGTCAACACCCTGGCCAACGCGGTCAAAGCCACCCTCGGTCCCAAGGGCCGCAACGTCGTGCTTGAGAAGAGCTTCGGCGCGCCGACCATCACCAAGGACGGCGTCTCCGTCGCCAAGGAAATCGAGCTGGCCGACAAGTTCGAGAACATGGGTGCGCAGATGTTGAAGGAAGTCGCCTCCAAGACTTCCGACGTGGCCGGTGACGGTACTACCACCGCCACCGTGCTGGCGCAAGCGATGATCCGCGAAGGCATGAAGGCGGTCGCCGCCGGCATGAACCCGATGGATCTCAAGCGCGGCATCGACAAGGCGGTGGTCGCCGCGGTCGAGGAGCTGAAGAAGATCTCCAAGCCGTCGACCGATTCCAAGTCGATCGCCCAGGTCGGCACCATCTCCGCCAACGGCGACGAGGTGATCGGCAAGCTGATCTCCGAGGCGATGGACAAGGTCGGCAAGGAAGGCGTGATCACGGTCGAGGACGGCTCGGGCCTTGAGAACGAGCTCGACGTGGTCGAGGGCATGCAGTTCGATCGCGGCTATCTGTCGCCGTACTTCATCAACAACCAGCAGTCGATGCAGTGCGAGCTGGAAGACCCATACATTTTGTTGCACGACAAAAAAATCAGCTCGGTGCGGGACCTGTTGCCGGTGCTGGAAGGCGTGGCCAAATCGGGCAAGCCATTGCTGATCGTCGCCGAGGAGGTTGAAGGCGAAGCGCTGGCGACCCTCGTCGTCAATACCCTGCGCGGCATCGTCAAGGTGTGCGCGGTCAAGGCGCCGGGCTTCGGCGATCGTCGCAAGGCGATGCTCGAGGACATGGCGATCCTGACCGCCGCCACGGTGGTTTCCGAGGAAGTGGGCCTCGCGCTGGAGAAGGCCACGGTCAAGGATCTGGGGCGCGCCAAGAAGGTCGTCATCACCAAGGAAAACACCACCATCATCGACGGCGCCGGCGACACCAAGGCGATCGAAGGCCGGATCAAGCAGGTCAAGGCGCAGATCGAGGAGACCTCGTCCGATTACGACCGCGAGAAGCTGCAGGAGCGCGTGGCCAAGTTGGCCGGCGGCGTGGCCGTCATCAAAGTCGGCGCTTCCACCGAGATCGAGATGAAGGAAAAGAAGGCGCGCGTCGAAGATGCATTGCACGCCACGCGTGCGGCGGTCGAGGAAGGCGTGGTCGCCGGCGGCGGTGTGGCGCTGGTACGCGCACTGGCCGCGATCGGTTCGGTCAAGGGCGACAACGAGGACCAGAACCATGGCATCGTGATCGCCAAACGGGCGATGGAAGCGCCGCTGCGCGAAATCGTGACCAACGCGGGTGACGAACCGTCCGTGGTGCTGAACAAGGTCGCCGACGGCAAGGGTAACTACGGCTACAACGCCGCGACGGGCGCCTACGGCGACATGGTCGAAATGGGCATCCTGGACCCGACCAAGGTCACCCGCACCGCCTTGCAGAACGCGGCCTCGATCGCCGGCCTCATGATCACCACCGAGGCAATGGTTGGCGAGGCGCCGAAGAAGGAGGAGCACAACCACGGCGGTGGCGGCGGCGGTGGGATGGGCGGCATGGGTGGCATGGGCGGGATGGATTTCTAGTCCCGTATGCCAGCCTTGCAACAAATCAAAGGCCCCGCTACGGCGGGGCTTTTTTCATGGCGGGCTATCGTCCTTGGTGCGCTCTCCGATTGCCTATTTCGGCGCGGGCTCGACTGCGGCCTGATTCCACATTTCCTGCTGCAGCCGCCACTGGCCGTCGCCGCCTCGATGCAGAACAAGGAGCATCTTGCCGCGGCCATCGAAGGGCGGCTTGCCATTGGCGAAGGTCACGACTTGATGCTCCTGGCACCACTCCGAAGCGAGGTCGCCTGAAATCTGGATGTCGAAACAGCGATCCTCGAACGATTTCATGCGCGCGCCCGGAAGCTGCCGTAAAACGTCATCCATGAATTTTGCAATCGCTCGTTTCCCGACGATGGGAGCAGTGGAAGGAAGCAAGCTGACGCCATCGTCTTCCCACAACGCCAAAGTTGCGGCGTTGTCCATATCTCTGGTGGCATGATCGAAAGCGCGGTTGAAAGCCTCGACGCCGACGCGAGCGTCAACCGTAGTGCTCGGCGCCGCGCTCGCCCCGCAAGTCAGAAGCAGGACAAACAGTGCGCACCCAATCGTTCGCATGGAAGACTCCGCTGATTGCGTGGGATAATAACGTTTCAGTTGAATCAGGACACTTACATTTTTTGGCCGCAATTGCCATCTCGGCGGCAATCGGCCGATACTGCGGTGTCCCGCGGGGAGGGCTGCGTGCGCGGCGCTCGTGCGGCCAATACCGCGGGGGCCTCGCCGTTCGGGAAAAGTTTTTCCAGTTTGCCCTTCAAGCGCAGCTGCGCGACGTTGGCGAAGCCGGCGTCGCGCGCGCGTTGCTGCGCGGTCTCGTGCGCGCGCGGCGCATCCGGTGCGCGGGTGAGATCGGATAACTGCGGCGCCAACACGTCGGTCAACGCGAAATAGGCGTCGTCGCGGATGCCGGCGCGCTGCAGTAATTCGCCTGGCAACGCCCAGGCGGCCAGCGCGCGCGATTCGGTTTTGCCCGGGTGCGCGGGATCGATCAGCAGCCACGAACCGGTCTGCGCGAGCTGATCGCCGCCGTCCTCGAAACCGTTGACCTCGAACGCTTGCCCGAGCGCGGGCAGATGATCGCCGTAGAACAGCAGCAGGGTCGGGCGGCGCCGCTGCGCCAGCGCGTCGGCGAGCCGGCCGAGTTGCGCATCAGCGTGGCGCAGATGATAAAGGTAATTCTGCAACATCGTTCGTGCATTGCCCGTTACACCTGCCGGCACCGGGATCGCGTCGCGCTCGGGCACATCGATGTTGCCAGGGTCGCCATCGTACGGCCCGTGCGCTTCCATGCTGATCGCGAAAAGCAGTTGAGGCGGACCATCGTCGCGCAGTCGCGCGAGGATTTCGTCGGTCAGCGCGCGGTCGGACACGTACTGGCCATCCAGGGGCGGATTTTTCGGGAAACCGTCGATCGCGATGAAACGCTGGAAGCCCAAACGCTTCAACGCGCTGGCGCGGTTCCAGAAACCCGCGTCGTTGTCGTGGATCGCAAGCGTGCTGTAGCCGTGCGCGGCGAGCACACGTGCGAGCCCCGGAATCCTTTTGGCGTCGATCTGCAGATAGGGAAATTGTGCCTGCGGAAAATAGCGCAGCGGCAGACCAGTCAGCACCTCGAACTCGGTGCGGATGGTGCCGCCACCGAAGGTCGGCACATGCAGCGGGCCGGATTCGCCCGTCGCGGCCAGCCGCGCGAAATGGGGAATGAATTGGTACGGCGCGTAGCCGCGCATCCGGCCCGGATCAAAAAACGATTCGCTCTGCAGAATCACGATGTCGGGCTGCTCGCCACCGATGCCCGCGATCATGCGTTCCCGCACCGCGGGCGCGGTATCGGTCAGCAACGCGCGAGCGGCGTGCGCGTCGATCCGCACCGATTGATCGGCATAATCGAGCCGGTACAACGCCAGCATGCCGATCAAACCAGCGCGTTGCGCGGTGTGCTGTGCCGACCACGGCTCGAAGCCGAGCGCCGCCTGGTCATAGACCACGCGCCACGCGGACCAGCCCGCGAACAACGATAGCAATACCACGAACGCGGACAACGCGAGACCGGCGCGAGGCAGCGGTTGGCGCGGCAGCGTGGGCGGCTCGTATCGCCACGACGCGATCAATACGATCACTGCCATCACTGCTACGAGGATCAAACCCACGCTGACGTGCACGTAGCCACCCAACAGATGCGCGCCGCCGTGCTGGAGTTGCCCGAGCATCCGGAAATCCGCCGGCACCAGCGGCGAGGCGAGATTGATTTCCTTCAAGGCGTTCACGCGATACACCAGCGCCTCGATACCGAACGCAGCCAGGAACGACAGCGCGGCGCGGCGGGTCAACGCCAGCAGCACCAGCGCCAAG
>JBDTAJ010000187.1:0-6782 GCA_039924705.1 Rhodanobacteraceae bacterium | reverse complement strand
GCGCGTACTTATCCATCCCGGCGCGGTGCTGGGCGCCGACGGTTTCGGCATCGCCAACGATGGCGAGCGCTGGCTCACGGTGCCGCAACTGGGCGGCGTGTGCGTCGGCGACGATTGCGAAATCGGCGCCAACACCACCATCGATCGAGGCGCGCTGGAAGATACCGTGCTGGAAGAGGATGTGCGGCTGGACAATCAGATCCAGATCGCGCACAACGTCACGATCGGCGCGCACACCGCCATGGCAGGTTGTTCGGCGGTCGCGGGCAGCGCGAAGATCGGCCGCGACTGTTTGATCGGTGGCGGCGCCGGCGTGCTGGGTCATCTCGAAATCGCCGATCGCGTTACCATTACCGCAATGACTCTGGTCACCCGTTCGATCGACTCGCCGGGCACTTATTCCGCAGGCAGCCCGCTGGAAGAGAACCGTCGCTGGCGGCGCAATGCGGCGCGCCTGCGGCAACTGGACGCATTGTTCCGGCGCGTGGCCGCGCTGGAGAAGGATGTTGTTTCGTACAAGGACAGCAATCGATGAACCAACCCGCTCCCATGACGCTGCCGATCGACGCCGAACGCATCGCCGCGATCCTGCCGCACCGTTATCCGTTCCTGCTGGTGGATCGGGTGATCGAACTCGATCCGGGCAAAAGCATCGTCGCCTTGAAGAATATCACCGTGAACGAGCCTTTTTTCCAGGGTCATTTTCCCGGTCATCCGGTGATGCCTGGCGTGCTGATCGTGGAAGCGTTGGCGCAAGCGTCGGGCCTGTTGATCGGTTTGTCCGGGCCGCGCCCGCAAGGCCGCGACGCGCTGTTTTATCTGGCCAAGGTCGACAACGCGCGCTTCAATCGTCCGGTGTTTCCCGGCGATCAACTGCGGCTGGAAGTGCGGCTGAAACGGCTGATCCGCAACATGGGCATCTTCACCGCGCGTGCGGTGGTGGACGACAAGGAAGTTGCGAGCTGCGAACTGATGTGCGCGGAAGCCAGCGCGTGAGTGTGCATCCGACCGCGATCGTCGACGCACGCGCGCGGTTGGCGGCGGACGTCGCGGTTGGCCCCTACGCCGTGATCGGTCCCGACGTCGAGATCGCCGGAGGAAGCAGCATCGGCGCGCACGCGCTGATCGAAGGTCCGACCCGCGTCGGCCACGACAACCGCATCGGCGCCTATGCCGCGGTCGGCGGCGATCCGCAGGACAAGAAATTCGCCGGCGAGCGATCCGAACTCATCATTGGCGACGGCAACACCATCCGCGAATTCGTCACGATCAACCGTGGCACCGGCGAAGGCGGCGCGACCCGCATTGGCGACGACAACTGGATCATGGCGTATGTGCATATCGCGCACGATTGCACCGTCGGCGATCATACGGTGCTCGCCAACAACGCCACGTTGGCCGGCCACGTGGAGATCGGGGATTATGTGGTGCTGGGCGGTTTCTCCGGCGTGCATCAGTTCTGCAAGATCGGCCCGCACGCTTTCGCCGCGATGTTCGCCGCGATCACCCGCGACGTGCCGCCTTTCGTCTACGTCGCCGGGCAATTCGCGGTGCCGCGCGGCGTCAACGCGGAAGGCTTGAAGCGGCGCGGCTTTTCCGCCGAACGCATCGCCGCGATCAAGCGCGCCTATCGCACCTTGTACATGTCCGGCAAAACGCTAGCCGAAGCGCGTGCTCTGCTCGACCAACAAGCGCCAGCCAGCGAGGACGTTCGCGCGCTGGTCGTGTTCATCGACCGCAGCGAACGCGCCTTGGTGCGATGAACAACGGCGGCGGCCCTGTTTTCGCCCTCGTTGCCGGCGAGGATTCCGGCGACCTGCTGGGCGCGGAATTGATCGAGGCATTGCGAACGCTCCACCAAGACGCGCGTTTTGTCGGCGTCGGCGGCCCGCGCATGCGTGCCGTCGGGTTCGAGGCCTGGCACGACATCTCGGAATTGTCGGTGATGGGTCTCGCCGAGGTGGCGCGGCACCTGCTGCGATTGCTGCATCTGCGTGCATCGCTCGCCGGGCGATTGTTGAAATTGAAACCCGATGTATTCGTCGGCATCGACGCGCCGGATTTCAATCTTGGGCTCGAAAAGAAATTGAAGCGCGCGGGTATCCGCACCGCGCATTACGTCAGCCCCTCGATCTGGGCGTGGCGCGAACATCGAGCAAAAAAAATCGGGATGAGCGCCGAGCTTTTACTGTGTCTGTTCCCGATGGAGCCCGAGATTTATGCGCGCCATGGCGTGGATGCGCGTTTTGTCGGACATCCGCTGGCAGATCGTTTCCCGTTGGTCAGCGATCGCGCCGCCGCGCGCGAGACGCTGGATCTGCCGCAGGATGTGCCGATACTGGCTGTGTTGCCCGGCAGCCGCCGCTCGGAAATCCATCGGCTCGGCTCGATCTTTCTCGACGCCGCTGACCGTGTACGCGAACAAATCCCCGGATTGCAGATTGTGATTCCCGCGGCAAATGTCCAGTGTCGAAAGATGATCGAGAAGATACTGCGGAAACCCCTACGCTCGGCTTTGCTGCTCGACGGCCACGCCCATCGCGCCATGGCGGCCGCCGACGTGATCCTGCTCGCATCCGGCACCGCCGCGCTGGAAGCGATGCTTGCCAAGCGTCCGATGGTGGTGGGTTATCGATTGTCGGCGATGACATATCGAATCTTGCGGAGTCTCAATCTGCTCAAGACGCAGGCATATGCGCTGCCCAATATCCTGGCAGGCCACGCGTTGGTGCCCGAATTGATGCAGAACGAATGCACCGCGGAGAATCTCGCGATGGAAGTGATGCGCCTGTTCCACGAACCCGGCCGACGCGCAACGATGGTCAACGCATTCGAACGAATGCACCTGGGCCTGCACAAGGGCGGCGGTGCCGCCACGGCAGCGGCGCGTGCGATCGCCGAATTGTTACCCGCGCGATGATCGCTTGACGCAGAACAGTAACGCACCGAGCATCCGCCGCGGTATGTCGCGCTATCGCTTTTTTTCATTGTGCCCCCGTCGCCCGCTGCTATTCGCGCTGGGCGCGGCGATAGCCGCCTGCGCGCTTTACAACGGGCCTCTGGCCGAAAGCGCGTGTAATGAAGTTGCGTTCGCGGCGTGCGTATTGGTCGCGCTGATTGTCGCCATGATCGCGCTATCGGGACGAGTGGCGTTCGGTTTGATCGCCGGCAGCGCGCCGATGCTGTTGCTGGAGGCCGTGGCGCGATTGAAGTTCCGTTATCTCGGCACGCCGCTGCTGGCGCCGGATCTGATCTATTACGTCAACGCGCAAATCCTCGCAACGTTGATCCGCTATCCGGTAATTGTCGCGGTGACCGTGGCCGCGCTGATCCTGGTGCCCGGTGCGTTGATTCTCGCCTGGTTCGGCGATCGCAAGCCCGCCGCGCGCTGGCGTACCCGCATTGCGCGGGTAGTCGGTGTCATCGCCGGCGTCGTCATGCTGATCATCGCGATGAACCCGCATGGTCCGTTCGCCGCCGTGCAAGCCAAGGGCATGTGGCTAGCGATGAACGATGACAGCTTCGTGTCGGATTTCCTGACCTCGTTCCGCAGCACGCACGTGGCGGCTCCGCGTTACGACCTCGCCGATGCGAGCCATTTCGACTGGCGCGACGACGCCGCGCAAACCGCGATCGCGACACAAGTAAAACCCGACATCGTCGTGGTGCTGGAGGAAAGCACCTTCGATCCGCGCATGCTTGCGGTGTGTACCTCGCCGTTATGCGACCGCCGCATGTTCCACGCGGATGCGAATACGATCGCCAACGGATTCCTCGAAGTGCACACCTGGGGCGGTGGTACCTGGACCACGGAGTTCGCGTTCCTGACCGGCCTTCCGCACGACCTGTTTGGGCCAGCCGGTATCTATGCGCCTTTCAATCTGGCGCCGCGCATCCATTACACGCTCGCGCGCGCGCTGCGCGCCGACGGCTACCGAACGGTGGCGATCTACCCCACCGACGGCGATTTTCTCAACGGCCGCGCGGCCTACACCGATTATGATTTCGACGCGTTCTACGGCGGCGAACAGGTGGGCCTGGGTTGGCATTCCAGCGATGCTGATCTGATGCGCGCGTTCGCCCGCGTGTTTGCGATCGAGAAGACCAAGGCGCACGGTGCGCCGGTATTCTTGTTCATGCTGACCTTGCATCAGCACGGCCCGCACATGACGCCGCTACGTGACTTGTCGTCGCCCTACGACAAGCCGCTGTTCTCGGGCCGGATCGCGCGCGACAAGGCCCTGGACGACTGGCTCAATCTCAACCTCGGTAATTATCTGCAACGTCTTGACGAATCCGACCGCGCGGAAGCGACGCTCGAGGAGATGCTGCGCAAGGACGATCGCCCCGTGTTGCTTGCGCATTTCGGCGATCACCAGCCCTCTTTCGACGGCGCGATCAATGCGCTGCAAAAGCGCCTGCCGGTGCGGGTCGCCGATCCGGCGGTGGTCACTTATTACATGATGAAAGGTTTCAACATGCCCATCAACCAGCCGATCCGGCGCGCCGATTATCCGGTGCTGGACATCGCCTTTCTCGGCTCGCTGCTGATGGACGCGGCTGGATTGCGCAAGGATGCGTTCTTCACCGCCAACGCCTTGCTCCGCGAGCGTTGCCACGGGCATGATGTCGATTGCCGCAACGCGGCGTTGCTGCGCTCCTGGCGCGCGGAAGTATTCGGCGACTTGCATGACCTTGGCGATTGACTTCCCCGCGATCCAACCCGCGCCGCGCAAGCCGCGGTCGCTGCACGCATGGCCGCTCGAGGCCGATGTCGCCGGAGTGGACGAGGCCGGTTGCGGCCCGCTGGCGGGTCCGGTGGTGGTCGCGGCGGTGATCCTGCACCCGGCGCGGCGTATCCGTGGCCTGGCCGACTCCAAAGTTCTCGCGGAAAAGCAACGCGAGCGGCTGTACGCGCGCATCGTGGAACGCGCGATCGCGTGGAGCGTGGTCAGCATCGATGTCGAGGAGATCGATCGCGTCAACATTTTCTGGGCGCGGATGAACGGCATGACCCGTGCGCTCACGGCTTTGGCTTGCGCGCCGCGCGCCGCGTTGATCGACGGCAATCATCTGCCACGCGCGTTGTCCTGCGATGCGCGCGCGATTGTCGACGGCGATGCGTTCGTCCCCGCGATCAGCGCGGCGTCGATACTGGCCAAGGTCACGCGCGATCGGCTGATGCGCAAGCTGGATGTCTTTTGGCCCGGCTACGGCTTCGCCCGGCACAAGGGCTATTCGGTGCCCGAACATCTGGATGCGCTGCGCCGGCTCGGCCCGTGTCCGCTGCATCGTCGCAGTTTCGCGCCGGTGCGTGAGGCGATGGGCATTGGACAGACTGTTTTCCCATCGGTCGTGCCCTGAGGGTATCCATTCGGCAATCGCGGCGCGTCGATCGTTGCATCCGGGTTGTCAATGCTTGCCGCCCCTGTGCCACACGACTAGGCTTGCGCGGACATGCCGATCCGTTACATCCATCCTCGCCTGCACAGCGAATATTCGTTGTGCGATTCGATCATTCGTTTGCCGGAGAAGCCGGAATACGGCGATCCGGCCAAGGCGCCGCGGCCCAATCTGATCAGCCGCGCGGTGGAACTGGGTTTGCCCGCGTTGGCGTTGACGGACGATTCCAATCTGTTCGCGCTGATCAAGTTCTACCGCGCCGCCGAGTACACCGGCATTAAGCCGATCGCCGGCTGCGATCTTTGGATCGCCGATCCGGCCGATCCGCAACGCCCCTATCGCTTGACGCTGTTGTGCGAAAACCATCACGGCTATTTGAATCTATCGCGCCTGATCACGCGGGCGTGGCGCGAAGGCCAACACGGCGGTCGAGCGCGGGTGGAATTCGACTGGTTGGGTCAGGCCCACGATGGATTGATCGCGCTGACCGGACGCGAAAGCGGCGTCGGCCGTCTGCTCGCCGCCGGTCGCGCGGATGACGCCCGCTCGCAGGTGGATCGCCTGCGCGCGCTGTTCGACGATCGTCTGTATCTGGAACTGACACGCACACGCCGCGATGGAGAAGACGCGTTCAACGCGCAGGCGCTGCAGCTTGCCGCGCGATGCGATCTGCCCGTCGTCGCCGGCAACGACGTGCGCTTTCTCGCGCGCGAGGATTACGAGGCACACGAAGCGCGGGTGTGCATCCAGCAGGGTCAACAACTCGCCGATCCGCGCCGCGCGCGCGACTACTCGCCGGAGCAATGGCTGAAACCAGCCGAGATGATGGCCGAGTTGTTCGCGGACATCCCCGAGGCGCTGGAGAACAGCGTCGAACTCGCCAAGCGCTGCAATCTGGAACTCAATTTCGGCAAATACTATCTGCCGGCGTTCCCGGTGCCGGCGCAGCACACATTGGAATCGTGGATTCGCGATCAGTCGCGCGCTGGCCTGGAAACGCGGCTTGCCGCGCGCGGGCTCGCCCAGGGTTTCAGCACGGACGATTATCGCTTGCGTCTCGACACCGAACTCGATGTGGTCGTGCGCATGGGGTTCGCCGGTTACTTCCTGATCGTGGCCGACTTCATCAACTGGGCCAAGCAGAACGGCATCCCCGTCGGCCCGGGCCGTGGTTCCGGCGCGGGTTCGGTGGTGGCGTGGAGTTTGGGCATCACCGATCTCGATCCTCTGCGTTTCGAACTGCTGTTCGAGCGCTTCCTCAACCCCGAACGCGTATCGATGCCGGACTTCGACATCGACTTCTGCATGGAAGGCCGCGATCGCGTCATCGAGTACGTCGCCGACAAGTACGGCCGCGATCAGGTCAGCCAGATCATCAC
>JBDTAJ010000186.1:0-6100 GCA_039924705.1 Rhodanobacteraceae bacterium | reverse complement strand
AGCAGTCATCCCTGAATCGCTTCCCGGCCCGCACATCCATGTACGTGCGTTCGCCGGCGCGAGATGCCATTGGCATCTCGCGAAAGCCCGGCGTACCCCTGCGCTTCTCGCCGCAAGCGGGCAGGCGCGAACTCGCACCTGGACGACTACGCATCCAGCTTCGTCGTCCAACCCCAGTCCATCCTTGGACTGCCCGCTCGCCGGTGCGCGATGGCATTCAAGTCATCGCGCATTATTCCGGCTCGCCCCTGTGCTCGAATATGCGCGCCTTGCTCCCGCTTGCGGCTGCGATGCTCGGCATCGCGTACAGCGCGGTAGCTCGCTCGATGACGGCCATCCTTGGCCTGCGATCTTGCGCGATGTGCGTCGGCGCACTTTGAGTAACGAAGATCAATTTCCATCGTTTGGCAGCGGCGCTTGCGTCGCGGCCGTCGAAGACACGGCAGGCACCGAAACCTTTTCGCCGATCAGCGATCTCGCGGGCGGCATCGACAATCGAATATCGTCGTCGTTTTTGGGCGGCGGCGGCGGCGGCATCGGACCGCAACCGGCGGCCAAGAGCAACGGCGAGACCGCGCATTTGATTTTCATGCCCCCCGGAAGGCGTACGGTTTTTTCCACCGTGGTCGCATCCGTCGCGCGCCGGAACGCGCGGGCGCCGAGACTTTCCTTGTCCGGCGCCCAATCCTTGTCGAATTGCGTGGCGTGATACGGCAGCGGCGTGGTGTGCTTCATCAGGCCCGGTTCTTGCGGCTGCGGCGTGGCGTAATCGGGCGTCACCGCGACACTCGACGGCGGGGGCAACAGGACCTGACCTTTGTGTCCATACAAACGCGGCACAGCGGGTTGCGTTTCGCCGATCGTGGCGATGATGCTGCCCGGACGACGCGGTTCGGCGCGCATTCGGCGCGTCGATGCCTCGCGCGTGCGCACCGGCGGCAGTTCGATCGCCGGCGGCGGCGCGACCGTCGAGATTTGTTGCGGCGTTTCGTAGAGCGTCACCTGGATCGCGGATTCCGGCGCGTGTGCTTCCGGAGGCGCCACCAGACGCGGGCGCATCTCGAACTTCAGCAACACGATCACCACAATATGAAAAACAATCGCGATGAACAGCGCGATGCCCACCCGGCCACGCTCGCGTGGCGGCTCGCGCCAGCGCAACTCGCGCAGGAAAGCGTTGCCGAAACGGTCGAAAGGCTCGCTCTGGACGTCCTCGCCGGGCGCCCAGACATGATGTTCGGCGGGGATTTCGCGTGCCTGTGGCTCAGGCATGGGGCCTCGCATGTCGCGCGCGGGGATGCGCTGCGGACAGTGTAAGTCCACGGCGGTTATGACAGCAGCAGCCCTGTTGAGTTCCGCTTACAGCTTGACCGCGAGCCGTCGCGGGGCAAGGCTATGCGGATCGTCGCCTGCATTCATCGAGGACCGCGCCATGGCCTACACCACCGAAAACATCCGCAACGTGGCCCTCGCCGGTCACGCCGGCGCCGGCAAAACAACCCTGTTCGAAGCCCTGCTGCTTGCCGGCGGCGCAATCTCCTCGGCGGCCACGGTCGAACGCGGGGGCACCCTGTCGGATTTCGACCCGCAGGAGCGCGATCGCAAGCACTCGATCCATTCCGCGATCGCCTCGATCGATCTTCCCGATTGCCACGTCAATCTGATCGACACCGCCGGTTACGCGGATTTCCGCGGGCAGGCGCTGTCCGCGCTCGCCGCGGTGGAAACCTGCGCGGTGGTGGTCAATGCGACCAACGGCATCGAGCACGGCACGCGCCGGATGATGCATTACGCGCGCGCGCGCGGGCTGGCGCGGATGCTGGTGGTGAACCGCATCGACATGGACGGCGTCGATTTGGCGGGATTGATCGAGGCTTTGCGCGAGGAGTTCGGCGCCGAGTGCCTGCCGGTGAATCTGCCGGCCGACCATGGCGCGAAGGTCGTCGACTGCTTCTTCGCGCCGCAAGGCACCAGCGACGTGGGTGACGTCGCCGACGCGCACCAACGCATCATCGATCAAGTCGTCGAAATCAACGAGCGCGTGATGGGGCGTTATCTCGAAGACGGCGAAGGCGCGTTGTCGAAGCAGGAATTGCACGACGCCTTCGAACAATGCCTGCGCGAGGGTCATCTAGTGCCCATCTGTTTTACGTCCGCGCGCTCCGGCACGGGCGTCAAGGAACTGCTGGCAATAGCGCAACGGCTACTGCCCAATCCCGCCGAAGGCAATCCGCCGCCGTTCGTCAAAGGCATCGGTGAACACGCCAAGCCCATCGAAGCCAAGCCCGATCCCAAAGCGCACGTGATCGCCGACGTATTCAAACTAATCAACGATCCCTTCGTCGGCAAGTTGGCGGTGTTCCGCGTTTGGCAGGGCACCGTGCGCCGCGACACGCAATTGTTGATCGACGACGGCAAGAAGCCCTTCAAAGTGGGTCACTTGTTCAAACTGCACGGCAAGGATCACGTCGAGATCGATCAGGCGATTCCCGGCGACATCGCCGGGGTCGCGAAGGTGGAGGAAATCCATTTCGACGCGGTGCTGCACGATTCGCACGACGAGGATCAGATTCACCTGAAACCGCTGGAGTTTCCACAACCGATGTTCGGCCTCGCGGTCGAACCCGCGCACAAGGGCCAGGAACAGAAACTCGCGACCGCGCTGCACAAGTTGTCCGAGGAAGATCCCTGCCTGCGCGTGGAGCACAACAAGGAATTGAACGAAAGCGTGATGCGAGGTCTGTCCGATCTGCATCTGAAGCTCACGTTGGAACGCATGAAGGAGCGTTACGGCGTCGAGGTGAAAACGCGCCCGCCGCGGATTGCCTATCGCGAAACCATCGGCGGCAAGGCCGAAGGCCACCATCGCCACAAGAAGCAGACCGGTGGCGCCGGTCAGTTCGGAGAAGTGTTCCTGCGCGTCGAGCCGCTACCGCGCGGCGGCGGTTTCGAGTTCCGCGACGACAGCAAGGGCGGCGTGATCCCCAACCAGTACATTCCCGCGATCGAGAAAGGCGTGCGCCAGGTGCTCGAGCACGGCGCGGTGGCGGGCTATCCCATGCAAGACGTACGCGTGATCGTGTTCGACGGCAAATATCACCCGGTCGATTCCAAGGAAGTCGCGTTCGTCTCCGCCGGCAAGAAGGCGTTTCTGGACGCGATCACCAAGGCCAAACCGATCCTGCTGGAACCGGTCGTCAACCTCGACGTCAACGTGCCGGAGCAGTACATGGGCGACGTGACGGGCGGCTTGGCGAGCAAGCGCGCACGCATCAACGGCACGGATTCCTTGCGCGGAGGCGAACTCGTGATCAAGGCGCAGGTGCCGCTGGCGGAAGTGGTCGATTACCAGACCGAATTACGCGCAGTCACCGGCGGCCAGGGCCGTTACGCGATCGAGTTGTCGCACTACGACCCGGTACCCGCGCAAATCCAGAAACAGTTGACCGAGGCGTATAAGCCCAAGGTCGAAGAGGACTAATATCCTCGTTGTCGTGCGCCACCCCCCACAAGGAGAACCGCCATGGCATTCGCTACGTTGTGGTTGCCGATCGTGCTTTCAACGGTGTTCGTGTTCATCGCGAGCGCCCTCATCAACATGTTCCTGAAGTTCTGGCACACGCCCGATTACCGGAAGTTTTCCAATGAGGACGAAGTCCGTGCCGCGATCCGCAATGGCAATCCCGCACCGGGACAATATGCGCTGCCATGGTGCGGCCCGGAAGCGATGAAAGATCCGGCGATGAAGGAGAAGTTCAAACAGGGACCGGTCGGCATGGTGCAATTGCGCCGCCCCGGGTCGATGAATATGGGCGCCTCGCTCGTGCAATGGTTCGTGTTTTGCCTGCTGGTGTCGGTGTTCTGCGCGTTGCTGGGGGTGCTCGCGCTGGTGCCCGGCGCTGACCATCGCCAAGTCTTCCACGTCGTCGCGCTGGCCGCGCTGATGGGTTATGCCTTCGGCTCGTTCCCCGATGCGATCTGGTGGGGCTTTCCCTGGCGCACCGCGGTCAAGTACATCATCGACGGCGTGATTTACGCGGTGATCACCGGATTCACTTTCGTGTGGCTGTGGCCTGCGGTGTGATCCGCGTAAGGCGTTGAAAGCAGCGTGCAGCAAGTTTGCTTCACGCCGCTTCGGACTTTGCTATTCCAGCGCATGACCTACGGATTTCGATCGTGCTGGTGTGATGCGCGCGACGCCGCTAACTTCCGCCTGCGCCGGAATATCGGCGACCCGACAACAACCTCTGGGGATAATTTCATGAAACGTGTTCTCGTTGTGCTTTTCGCCGTCATCGGCATGGCGTTGCTGGACAACTGCGTATCCAAAGACATGGTACGAAGCTCCGCCGCCGCGCCGCAACGAGTGCCCGGTAAAGCGATGGTAGTTTTCATGCGTCCATTCCGAATGGGTGGAGCGATCCAGTCATCTGTGTACGACACCACAAACGGAAATAATGTATTTATTGGCATCGTATCGTCCGGTACCAAAGTGACGTACCAAGCCGATCCAGGAACACACCTTTTCATGGTCGTCGGTAAAAATGCAGACTTCATGAATGCCTCGCTCGATGCGGGTAAGACTTACTATGTGCTGGTTAGCCCTCGCATGGGCATGTGGAAGGCGCGTTTCTCTCTTCTGCCGATCCACAACGACGCAAGCGCCAAGTACAACCTCAAATCGCCGGAATTCTCGCAATGGCAAAGGGACACGAACTTCGTCGAGAAATCCGGATCGGCCAACGCGTGGTATAGCGCACACGCTGCGGATATTGCGACCAAACAAGCCGATTACATGCAACGATGGAATACGGCGTCTGCCGAGCAAAAAGCGGAATTGACCTTGCGCCCCGAAGACGGAATCTGATGGGGCTCGTTGGCCGGGTTCGATGTTTGACGAGCCCGGCCAACGAATTAGTCGTGACCTCTCCGAAGGAAGTTGCTGCATCACCTCCCGAGCCGCGCGCCCCACGCCTCGCCCGCCGCGCGTTGCTGGCGTTCGTGCTGACGTTTATCGCGTCGCGCTGCGTGGTGTTCCTGATCATGTCGCAGCGGATGCCGAATCTGTATTTCTTCCTGCGCGGCACCCACGTCCATCATCTCAACTATGGCATTTTTCTGCTGGCCGGCGTGGGCGCGTATCTGCTGTTTACGGCGCCACAAGGAAAAAGCGCCGATCGCGCGGCGTACGTTTACGGCATCGCGATGGCGCTGACCTTCGATGAGTTCGGGATGTGGTTGCATCTGGGCGGCAGCTATTGGCAACGCGCCAGCGTCGATGCGGTGGTCGTGGTGACCGCGCTATTCGGCTTGCTGGCGTTCGCGCCGTCGTGGCGCGCTTATGAGAAACGCCGCCGCAACGCGGCCTTCGCGGTGCTGCTCGCGATTATCGTGTTCGCCGCGGTGCTGATCGATACTGGCGCGCGCATCGGGCATGTGTACGGCCCGCATCTGCAGCAGCTCGAGCAAGCGTCGTCGCATTGACCGTGCGGCCGCCGTTCGCGAAGACGTTACGCCGCTGCCACCTCGCGCTCCGCGATCGCGGCGATCAATGCGTTGGCGAACACCGGAATGTCGTCGGGCTTGCGGCTGGTGATGAGATTGCCGTCCACCACCACTTCGCTGTCTTCCCATTGCGCACCGGCGTTGGTCAAATCGATTTTCAGCGACGGCCACGAGGTGACCTGCTTGCCGTCGACCAGGCCCGCGTTGATCAATGTCCATGGCCCGTGGCAGATCGCGGCAATCGGCTTGCCGGTCGCACCGAAATCCTTGATGAACTTGATCGCGTCCTCGTGCAGGCGCAACTTGTCCGGATTGATCACGCCGCCCGGCAAGACCAGCGCGTCGTAATCCGCCACTTTCGCTTTCGCGAGTGGCACATCGACCTTGACCGCATCGCCCCAGTCGGTGTGCTTCCAGCCTTTGATCGATGCGGCATCGCCCGGCGCGATCACGAACGTGCTGGCGCCGGCGTCCTCCAGCAGTTGCTTGGGTTTCTGCAACTCCGATTGTTCGAAGCCGTCGGCGGCGAGGATGGCGACCTTGCGGCCGTTCAAGGATGGCTGACTCATGGCGTGTGCTCCCGACTATTGAGCGG
>JBDTAJ010000185.1:0-7722 GCA_039924705.1 Rhodanobacteraceae bacterium | reverse complement strand
CGATGCACGCCGCCGAAACCCATCGCTTCGAACACCACTTGCATGCCGACCAGTTGCAGCGCGATGTAAGGCATGGTCGCGAGCACGCTGGTCAGCGCCACCGCCAGCGCCAGCCAATGACTGCCGTAGCGGCCTTCGACGAAATCGGAGACGGTGAGATAGTTGTGACGCCGGCACACATTCCACAGCCGCGGCATCACCACGAAAAATATCGGGAACGCGATGATGGTGTAAGGCATCGCGAAAAAACCGTAGGCGCCGACCGCATACACCAGCGCTGGCACCGCGATCACCGTATACGCGGTATACAGGTCCCCGCCGAGCAGGAACCAGGTGATGAGGGTGCCGAAACGCCGGCCGCCCAGCCCCCATTCGTGCAGATGGTTGAGATCGGCCTTCTTCCAGCGCGCGGCGACGAAACCGAGTACCGTCACCAGCGCGAAGAACGCCGCGAATACCGCCCAAGCGGTCCAGTGCACCGCGCCGCTCATGGGCGTGTGCCACGATAGACGATCCAGACCAATGGCGGCAGCAACAGCAGCCACAAAAACAGATACCAATTGAAGAACGGAAATCCCCACAGCTCCGGCGCGCTGGTGTTGTACAGCGGCACCGACAGCGTGGCGACAAACGGGATCAGCAGCAGCAGAAGCAGCAGCTTGCGCGAGGCTCGCATGTCGATTCCCCGGCCAGCGCTCGCCGCCGGCGTTGTGACATCTTATGCTGAATCGCTCCGGTTTCGAGGGGAACATCGCTATGGCTAGCAACATCCGCCGCGGTCCGCACCAGATCTGGAATGCGCTGGTGTGGTCGCTGAAAGGTCTGCGCGCCGGCTGGCAGCTCGAAGCCTCGTTCCGCTTCGAGGTCTGCTTGTGCGTGATCCTGTTTCCGCTCGGCCTCATGCTCGGACACGACACGGTGGAAAAAATCCTGTTGGCCGGATCGCTGTTGCTGGTGCTGTCGGCCGAGATGCTCAACTCCGCGCTGGAATCGATCGTCGACAAGGTCTGCCCGGAAGTCCACGAGTTCGCCGGCCGCGCCAAGGACATGGGTTCGGCGGCGGTGTTCATCCTGATGTTGAACGTGAGCCTGGTGTGGGGGCTGATTCTGGGCGCGCGGTTCTGGTGATCGTTTGCGCGCGGCCCGCACACGTGCTGCAATCCGCACACGATCCCGCTATCGGAGATTCTTGCCATGCATGCTTTACGCGTGATGCTCGTCGCTCTCCTTGTCATGCTGTTGTCCGGCTGCGGCTACAACGCCATCCAGCAGAAGGACGAGGGCGTCAAGGCCGCCTGGTCGGAAGTGATCAACCAGTACCAGCGCCGCGCGGACCTGGTGCCCAACCTGGTCGCCACGGTCAAGGGTTATGCCTCGCACGAGGAAAAAGTCTTTCGCGAAGTGACCGAAGCGCGCGCCAAGGTCGGCAGCATCCAGGTCACCCCGGAACTGGCCAATGATCCGAAAGCCTTGCAGCAATTCCAGGCCGCGCAGGGCGAACTCTCCGGCGCGTTGTCGCACTTGATGGCGGTGTCGGAGAATTATCCGAACCTGAAAGCCGATGGGCTGTTCCAGAATCTGCAGGCGCAACTGGAAGGCACCGAGAACCGCATCACCGTGGCGCGCAACCGCTACGTGCAATCGGTGCAGGATTACAACAGTTACATCCGTCAATTCCCGCAGAACATGACCGCGAAGATGTTCGGCTATTCGGTCAAGCCGAATTTCGGCGTCGCCAATGAGCAGTCGATCTCGACCGCGCCTACCGTGGATTTCGGCACCACGCCTGTGCCGGCGGGGACGCAGTGATCGTTCGTCGTCTATTGCGCGGATCCCCGGCGGATGCTCTGGTCTTGACTCGTATCCTTCCATCGTCATTCCGGCGGGAGCCTGGATCCTGCGTCTTTGCCGTGCTGCGCGATCTCTTGGTGGCGATGTTTATCGTCGCGTTATGCGTGGTTGCTTTTCCCGCCCACGCGCAAGGCACCGTGCCGGTGCCGGCGTTGAAAGCGCGCATCACCGATCTCACCCACACGCTCACCGCCCAACAAACGCAATCGCTCGAAACGCAACTCGCATCGCTCGAGCAGCGCAAGGGTGCGCAAGTCGTGGTGCTGATGCTGGCGAGCTCGGAGCCGGAAGCGATCGAAGACTACGCCACGCGCGTGTTCGACCAATGGAAGATCGGCCGCAAGAAGGTCGATGACGGCGTGCTGGTGGTTGTCGCCAAGAACGACCATCGCGCGATGATAGAGACCGGCTATGGATTGGAAGGCGCGATTCCGGATGCGGCGGCTGCGCGCATCATTCGCGAATACATGGCGCCGAAGTTCCGCACCAACGATTACTACGGTGGATTGAACGACGCGCTTGACGCGATCGAAAAACTGGTCGACGGTGAACCGCTCCCGCCGCCGCTGGAAGGCAAGCCGCAACAACATGGCAATCGTTTCGGCGGGGGATGGTACAACGGCCTGATCGTGGCGTGGATCGCGTTGTTCTGGGCGCGCGGCTTGTTCGCGCGCGTACCGCGCTTTCCTCGCGCCGGCCTGGTTGGCGTTGCCGCGGGCGGACTCGCCTGGTTGTTCAGTGGTCTGTTGCCGCTCGGCATCGGGCTCGGCGTGATCGGATTGCTGTTCGGCTACTTCGGCAATGCGGGTGGCGTGTTCGCGCGCGGCGGTGGATTCGGCGGCTGGGGCGGCGGCGGCTTCGGCAGTGGGGGCTTTGGTGGTGGCGGCGGATTCTCCGGCGGCGGCGGCATGACCGGCGGCGGCGGCGCCTCGGGGAGTTGGTGATGGACGCGGCGCGCTGGTTGCATCATTTGTTGCACGCGCCGGTCAGCCGGCGTTATTCGCCGGAAGCGATGGCGGCGATCCAGCAGGCGATCGCCGAGGGCGAGGTCCGTCACGACGGCGAACTGTGTTTCGTGGCCGAGGCGAAATTGCCGATGCGTTTTCTTATCGGTGGGCGCGGCGCGCGAACGCGCGCGGGAGACCTGTTCGCGCGGCTGCGGGTGTGGGACACGCATCGCCGCGGCGGCGTGCTGGTCTACGTGTTGTTGGCGGATCGCGCCATCGAGATCATCGCCGACCGCGGTGTGGCCGCGCGCGTGCCCGCGCCCGGCTGGGACGGAGTGATGCGCGTGATGCAGGAGCGGTTTCAGCAAGATGATTGGACCGGCGGCGCGCTGGCCGGCATCAAGGCCGCGCATGTGTTGCTGGCGCGTTATCTGCCGCCGACGCCCGGCAAACGCCACGAGCTGCCGGACAAACCGCTGCTCCTCTGATTCATTCCGATTCGCGCAGCATCGCCGTGAGTTTTCTCGTCGATGTCACCGGCGCACGGCAGGACACTCCTTCGCAAACGTAAGCCACGCCGCTTTTGCGTGGTTTGCGTTTCGCCAGCAGACCCGGCAGCGACCGCGCATCGTCCGGAATCACGTACGTGTCGCTGCGATCGCGATCGGTTGCGCTCTCCATCCCCGTGCGCAGCGCGTCGCGCCAAACCTGTTCCTTGCCGGCATCGCAACGCACCACGATCTGCATCCGTGGCGCGTGGAAGTCGCGCAAGCCCCGCAGCAGGGTGGGGCAGGCGTCGGGATATTTTTCCAAGGCTTCATGGGAAGCGCGCAGCGTACGCTCGGCCGCATCCAGATAGCGCGTTTCGCCGAGCAAGTGCCCGAGGCGCAGCAAGGCGCGCGCGGCGACAGCGTTGCCGCTCGGCAGGCTGTCGTCGGTGAACGTCTTGGATCGCTGCAACGGCGTCGCGTGTTCGTCAGCGCTGAACCAGAAACCGCCGTGCTGCGGATCCTGGAACTTTTCCAGCAACGCGTCGGCCAACGCGAGCGCCCAAGCCAGATCCGCATCGCGCCAACGGTATTGCAGCATCTCCAATAGCGCTTCCAATAAAAAGGCGTGATCGTCGAGGAAGCCGGGGATGCGCGATATTTCACCCACGACGCTGGCGTACAGCGCACTGTCGATCCACGCGCCGTCGCGCAAGGCTCGCAGTGCATGATCGGCGTCCGCAATGAACTCGGGTTTGTCGAGCGTACGCGCCGCCCGCGCGAGGCCCGCGATCGTCAGCGCGTTCCACGAGGTCAGAATTTTGTCGTCGGTCGCGGGACGCATGCGCTTTGCGCGCGCATCGAACAGCTTGCCACGTGCGGCGGCGAGCAGTCGCTGTGTCGTTTCCGTCGATCGCTCCAGCGTCGATGCTATCCGCTCGAGCGTGACGGCCTTGACCAAGTGCCAGGCGTGGCTCTCGAAATTGGGCGGCGCATCCAGGCCGTAGCCGGTCTCGACCGCGGCGAATTCCTCCGTGCTCAACGCCGTACGGATTTCCTCGCGTGTCCAGACGTAGAATTTACCTTCTTCGCCGTCGCTGTCGGCATCCAGCGCGCTGAAGAACGCGCCATCCGACGCGGTCATTTCGCGTCGCAGCCAATCGACGATACCGGTCGCGGATTGCGCGGACGCGGTATCCTCGAAGCGCTTTGCCACGCGCGCAAACACAGGCAGCAACTGCGCGTTGTCGTACAGCATCTTTTCGAAATGCGGGATGGTCCATTGCGCATCGACGCAATAGCGGAAGAAGCCACCGCCGAGATGATCCTGCAAGCCGCGCGCGGCCAGGGCTTTCAGGGTGAGACGCGCCATGTGGGCGGCATCGTGCACGTGCGGCGTCATGCTCTGCGCGCTATCCAGGAGCAACTCCAATTCGCCCGCATGTGGAAACTTCGGCGCGCCGAGGCTGCCGCCGTTGTCGGGATCGAAACGCGCGGCCATCCGCTCGAGCGCAACGTCGATGATCGACAACGAGGGCACTTCGCCCGACGCGGATTCCTCCGCGCGCGACAGCCATTCGCGCAGCCGCGTGTTCTGTTCGCGCAGTTCGTCGCGATGTGTGTCGTAATACGCGCGCACTTTTTGCAACAACCCGGCAAATCCCGGCAGGCCGTGACGCGACGCCGGCGGGAAATAGGTACCGACGAAAAAGGGCGTCAGGTCCTGTGGGTCGAGAAAGACCGTCAACGGCCAGCCGCCGCCGCGACCGGAGAGCGCCTGATGCGCGAGTTGATAGACACGATCGAGATCCGGGCGTTGCTCGCGATCGAGTTTGATGTTGACGAACGATTCGTTCATCACCCCTGCGATTGCCGTGTCTTCAAAACTTTCGTGCGCCATCACATGGCACCAGTGGCAGGCGCTGTAGCCGATCGACAGCAGGATCGGCGTGTCGGTTTGCCTGGCGTGTTCGAGCGCGGTCGCGTCCCACGGCTGCCAATGCACCGGATTGCCTGCGTGCTGTCGCAGGTAGGGGCTGGAGGATTCGACGAGACGGTTGCGCATGCGTGCATTGTACGTGCTTGCCGTTGCGCGACCGCATCCGCTACCGTGGCGTGTTTTCGTCATGGGATCGAACGTGGCCGAGGGAATCGAATATCCCGCGTTGTACCTGAAGCGGGGCGAGGACGCGCGCTTGCGTGCGGGACACCTGTGGGTGTTCGCTAACGAGGTCGACGTGGCGCGCTCGCCGCTCAGTTCTTTTGCGTTGGGTGAAACATGCGTTTTGGTCGACGCGCGAGATAAGCCGCTCGGCGTCGGTTACGTCAATCCGCACTCGCTGATCTGCGCGCGCTTGATGTCGCGCGGATTGGATCGCGCGCTGGATGCCTCACTGCTGATGCATCGGCTGAAAATGGCGCTGGCGTTGCGTGAGAGGCTGTATCCGGATCCGTACTATCGCCTGCTGTACGGCGAATCCGACAGCGTGCCGGGCCTGACGCTGGATCGCTACGACGACGTGATCGTGGCGCAGGCCACCACCGCCGGTATCGAGCGATTGAAATCCGAAGTGGAAGCTGCGGTGCGCAAGGTGCTGAACCCGCGCGCGATGATTTGGAAGAATGATGCCGGCATCCGCGCGATGGAGCAGTTGCCGAATTACGCCGACATCGCCTTCGGGGAATTGCCTGAGCCGTTGATCGTGCGGGAAGGCGGACTGGCATTCGCGATCGACCCGATCGGTGGCCAGAAGACCGGCTGGTTCTACGATCAGCGCGTCAATCGCGACGCGCTGGCGCCGTATGTCAAAAGCGCGCGCGTGCTGGACGTGTTCTCCTATCTCGGCGCGTGGGGCTTGCGCGCGGCGGCGATGGGCGCATCGGGAGTGACCTGCGTAGATGCGTCGGCACTGGCGGTGGCGGCTATCGCGGACAACGCACGGCGCAATGGGCTTGAGAAAAGCGTGCGCGCCGAGAAGGCCGATGCGTTCGAGTATCTAAAGACGTTGCGCGAACACCGTGAACGGTACGACGTGGTGATCCTCGATCCGCCCGCGTTCGTCAAGCGCAAGAAGGATATGAAGGAAGGCGCACTGGCCTATCGCCGCTTGAACGAACTGGCGGTGCAGGTGCTCGCGCGCGACGGGATATTGATCACCTGCTCGTGCTCGTATCATATGCCTCGTGCGACCCTGCTGGATGGCTTGCAGCATGGCGCGCGGCATCTCGATCGCAACATGCAGGTTTTGCAGCAGTTGCAGCAGGCGCCGGATCATCCAATCCATCCGGCGATCCCGGAAACCAATTACCTGAAAGGTTTCGTGTGCCGGGTGTTGCCTGCATAAGCGGACTTTCGCCGGAATGACGAACATGGGATGCTTCCTGTCTCTCCTTTGTGTTTCTTGCTCATGACCCATCCCTACTTCGTCGACATCAACCCGATCGCGATCCAGCTCGGTCCGCTCGGCGTGCACTGGTACGGCCTGATGTATCTGCTCGGCTTTATCGCCGCATGGCTACTGGGCGATTACCGCCGTCGCCAAGGTCGGCTGCCGGTCAGCCGCGAAGCGTTCGCCGATCTTGCCTTCTACGCGATGATGGGCGTGATCATCGGCGGACGCGTGTGGTACATGCTGTCGTACTACCGGCCGGCCAATTGGCTGTGGACGCAGCCGCTGGCGCTTTTCCGGATCTGGGACGGCGGGATGTCGTTCCACGGTGGTCTGCTCGGCGTGCTGGTCGCGAGGTTGTGGTGGTGGTCGCGGCATCGCACGAGGATCACGCATTATTTCAACGTGATCGATTTCGTCGCGCCGCTGATACCGATCGGGTTGGGCCTCGGACGGCTCGGTAATTTCATCAACGGCGAGTTATGGGGCAAGCTCACCATGCAGCCGTGGGGCATGATTTTCCCGCACGCGCTGCAGGACAATCCGCGTTTCGCCGGCATGAGCGTTGTGCAACTGTATGCGCTGTATCCGACGGGCACGCTGGATGCGTATGCGCGTCAACCGTCGCAGTTGTATGAGGCATTTCTGGAAGGCGCGGTGTTGTTCGCCGTGCTGTGGTTGTTCTCGATCAAGCCGCGCCGTCGTTATGCGGTGTCCGGTCTATTCGCGCTGCTGTATGGTGTTTTCCGTTTCGCGGTGGAATTCGTGCGGATGCCCGACGCGCAACTCGGTTATCTGCTCGGCACGCACTGGTTGACCATGGGCCAGGTGCAGTCGATCCCGCTGATTGTCGTCGGCCTGATTCTGTTGTGGATGTCGCGGCGTGCGTCGGTGGCAAGAATGGAAGTAGTCGAACTCGTGTAGATACTGTTATGCGTGTCAAACGCCGTGAAGCGTTGGATCGAACATCTTTCCCGATTTGATAACGCCGAAGGCGACATGGGCGAGCTTGCGCATCATGGCGCCGATGATGAGCTTGGGCGGTTT
>JBDTAJ010000184.1:0-10975 GCA_039924705.1 Rhodanobacteraceae bacterium | reverse complement strand
TGGCGATGCCGAAACCGTCGGCGCCCAGCACCGCGCCGGGATGGATAAGTACGCGCTTGCCCAATGTCACCCGCGTCACCAGCGCCACGTTTGCGACAAGTCGGGACTGCGCGCCGACCGTGCAATCCGGCCCGACGATGCAATGGGGCCCTAGCACCGCGCCATCCTCGATCACCGCGTTCGCCGCGATCGTGCACAATGGCCCGATGCTGGCGCTGTGCGCGATGCGCGCGCCGGGTTCGACCACCGCGCTCGGGTGCACCCCTGTTGGCGATGCGGGTGCGCGTTCGAACAATGCGGCGATCTTCGCGAACGCCAGATACGGATTCTCCGCGATCAATGCGGGCGCGGGCGAGATCGCCAGATGTTCCTCGCGCAGCACCACCGCGCCCGCGCGCGTGCCGGTCAATTGCACGGCGTAGCGGGGGTTGGCAAGAAACGCCAGTTGATCGGATTGCGCGGCCGCGAGTGTGGCGACGCCGTGGATCGACACGCCGCCGTCGCCACGCAGCGCCAGGCCGAAGCGTTGGGCGAGTTCATCGATTCGATGACCTTGTTCGTCGCTCACGGGCCAATCTGCCGTCTATCGACTCGTTTCGGGAGAAATCCCTGGAAAGCGTCGCGAGCGAAGGCATCTCGGCCGCCGCCGGAGCGCAGGAACCGGAGTGTAAATGTCAGTACATGAGGATTCCGAGCACCGCCCCGGCCGAGATGCCGAGCACAGCAGCTTTGCAGGGATTTCTAGAAAGTGGTGCCGAACGCGAATTGTATGCGCTCCTCGAACGGCTTGTCCTCGGGTTTGTCGCGCACCGGCATCGCGAGATTGATCACGATCGGGCCAACCGGCGCCTGCCATTGCAGCGACAGGCCCACCGAGGCGCGCAAGTCGCTCGCCTTGAAGTCCTGATAGCTGGTGAACACGTTGCCGACATCGGTGAACAGCGACAGGCGCGCCTTGTCGTTGTCCTTGAAGAAGGGTAACGCCAGTTCGGCGGTGCCGAGTATCTTGAAGGCGCCACCGATCGGCTGCGGATTGAAGAAGCCGCCGGTGGTGCAATGGCCGTTGACCGCGATGGCCGTGGGGTCGGCTTTGCCGTTGGTGATCAGACCTGAGCACACCCGCGGGCCGAGGGTGTTGTCCTGGAAGCCGCGCACGTCGCGCACGCCGCCGGCGTAGAAATTGTCGAAGAACGGGAATGAGAGATTACGAATCTGCCCGGTACTGTCGGCGAAAGGCACCGAAAGGTTCGTGTTGCCATAGGTGCCGCCGTAGCCGAGGGTGCCGGCCAGCACACCGACAAACCCCTTGGGCAGTTCGAAATAATCGCGGGTGGTGGCGGTCAGCTTGTAGTACTGCACGGTGCCGCCGGGCAACGCGATTTCGGCGCCAATACGCTGGATGCCGCCGCGGGTAGGCTTGAAATATTTGTTGAGCGTATCGTGGCCGTAGGACAGGTTCAGCGTGGTGGTGCGGATCGTGTCGTGACCGATCTGGTCGAGCTGGTCGATGAAGGCCTGCGGCGTGAGCCCCGGGATCGTCTGCAACTGGTTCTTGCTGTAACCCAGCCCCAGATTGATGGTGTCGGTCTCGCTGATCGGGATGCCGAGAAAGGTCGAGAACGCCGCATCGTTGGAGAAAAAACTCGCGATATTGGCCTGCTGCTGATCCAGTTCCAGATATTTCAGGTTGTAGCCGAGACTGATGCCGCTGTCGGTCAGATACGGATTGATATAGGAAACCTGGTATTGCTTCAAGAACGAGCTTTTCTCAACCGAAGCGGAGACCTGATCGCCGGTGCCGAGGAAATTATTCTCGGAAACGGATGCGCTCAGGATGATGCCGGAGACCTGCGAGTAGCCGACGCCGAAGGTCAGGCTGCCCGAGGATTCCTCCTCGACATGGATATCCAGATCGACCTGATCGGTGGTCCCGGCGACCTTGTCGGTGTCGATCTTGACCGTCTTGAAATAGCCCAATCGCTGCAAGCGGATCTTGGAGCGATCAATCGCCGCCTGCGAATACCACGCGCCCTCGTACTGGCGCATCTCGCGGCGCAGCACCTCGTCCTCGGTCGCGGTGTTGCCCTTGAAATTGATCCGGCGCACATACACGCGCTGACCGGGTTCGACATAGAAACTCAAGTCGACGGTGTGGTGTTCGTTGTCCAGCTTCGGCACCGGCGTGACCTTGGCGAAGGCGTAACCGATATTGGCCAGCACATTGGTGATTGCGTCCGAGGACAACTCGATGCTGCGGCGCGAGAAGGTATCGCCGGGTCCGATCCGCAGAAGGCTGTGCACTGCGGATTCCGGTAGGATCAGATCACCCAGCAGATGCACATCGGAAATTTTGTAGGTATCGCCTTCCTTGATCGCCGCGGCGATATAGATGTCGCGCTTATCCGGGCTGATGGTGACCTGCGCGGAATCCACCGAGAAGTCGGCGTAGCCGCGGTCGAGGTAGTAAGACGAAAGTTTCTCCAAGTCGCCGGAGAGTTTCTCGCGCGAATACTGATCGTTGCTGGAATAAAACGACGTCAGGTTGGGCGTGCCGGATTCCCAGTCGCTGCGGATGTCCTTGTCGGAGAACGAATGGTTGCCGACGATATTGATTTCCTGGATCTTGGCGGCCTTGCCTTCGCGGATCTCGATGTCGATCGCCACCCGGTTGCGATCGAGCTGTGTGACATGCGGTTCGATCGTGACGTTGTACTTGCCGCGGTTGTTGTACTGCCTCACCAGTTCCTGCTTCACCTGCTCCAGCGTCTGCCGGTCGAAGGTATCGCCGGTGGAGAGGCCCGCGCCTTTCAGGCCTTTTTCCAGCTGATCGGTCTTGATGTCCTTGTTACCGTGGATGGCCAGCGTGGCGATCGACGGGCGTTCGACGACCTTGACCACCAGGATGTCGCCTTGACGTTCCAGCTCCACATCGCTGAAGAACCCGGTTTTGAACAACGCGCGGATCGCCTGTTGCGCCTTGGCGTCGTCGATATTTTGGCCGCGATCGACCGGCAAATAACTGAGCACCGTGCCGGGCGCGATGCGCTGCAGGCCCTCGATGCGGATGTCGCTGACGACGAACGGCTCGAAGGCGTGGGCTTCGGCGGCAAGACAGGCGAGCAGGATCAGGGCGGCGATTCTTTTCATCGTCGATTCCGGTACATGAACGGTGATTCCGCGAAACCGTGCATCCTGCCACAGTTTGGCTTGGAAAGCTTGCGACAACCGGCCGGAGAATACGTTCCATGCTAAGACACCAGCCGCAGAATATCGTTGTAAAAAGCCAAGCCCATCAAAGCGACCAGCAGCGCCATGCCCGCATACTGACCGGCGGCCATCGCGCGTTCGGACAGCGGGCTGCCTTTGACCAGCTCGATCACGTAATAGAGCAGGTGCCCGCCATCCAGGATCGGGATCGGCAGCAGATTCATGATACCGAGACTCAAAGAAATGATGCCAAGGAAATAAATGAACCACGCCGGCCCCATCCCAGCCGACGCGTTGGCGTATTGCGCGATCGAGATCGGCCCCGAAATATTCTTGAGCGATGCGGAGCCGGTGAGCATGTCGCCCAGCATCTGCACCGTGCGCGCGGTCAGATCCCAGGTCTGTGCGAAGGCGTCAGGGATCGCCGCCAGCGGCCCTCGCCGCAGCACGGTGTCATAGTTTGCCTCTGCTTCCTGCGGATACACGCCGATTGCGTATTCGCGGCTGCCATCGGCCAAGGTGGTCTGTTGGGGCTGCAGCGCGATCGTCAACGGCTTGCCGTGGCGTTGCAGTTGCACGGTCAGCGGATGATTCGCCACCGCTTGCGCGTGCACCGCGTCGGACAAATCGTTCCAGTCGTGGATCGGCGTACCGCCAATGGCGAGCACGCGATCGCCCGCTTGCAATCCGGCCGCGACCGCCGCGCTGCCCGGCATCAGCTTGCCGATCACCGGCGGCAATGCGCGCTGTTGCGGCGTCAGGCCGATGCGATCGATCTGCGCGGTTTCGCTGGAATGCGCGGGCAGCTTCTCGAAATGCAGGATGCGTGTGTGCACATCGCCATCGGCTCCGCGCACACGCAAGGGCGTGGGCTTGTGCGATTGCGCCGCATCGGACAGCGCCAATCCCAGATCGGTCCAGTTGGCGATGCTCTCGTCGCCCACGCTCAACACGCGGTCGCCGCGCTGTAAATGTGCATCGGCCGCGAGTCCCGACGTGTGGCCGATCAGCGGCAGATAATCGGGTTTGCCGATCACCAGCATCGCCCAGAATGCGGCCACCGCGAACAGCAGGTTGAATATGGGGCCTGCCAGCACGATCGCAATGCGCTGCCAGATCGGCTTGCCGGTGAATTCCTGCGAGCGTTGCGATGGCGTCACCTCGCCCTCGCGTGCGTCGAGCATCTTGACGTAACCGCCCAGCGGGATCATCGCGATCACGTATTCGGTGCCGTCGCGGCCGATGCGCGACCAAAGCGCGCGGCCGAAACCGACCGAGAATTTGAGCACGCGCACGCCGCAACGGCGCGCCACCACGAAGTGGCCAAATTCGTGGAAGGTCACCAGCAAACCCAAGGTGACGACCATCCACCAGAGCGAACCTGCGATATCGGAGAGATGACCCATGACGTGATCGAGCGGATTATTCAGAAGAGGCGTTCGCGAATGATACGGTGCGCGACCGCGCGCGCGGTTAAATCGCGGTCAAGCAGGGTCTCCACATCGACCACCGGATGCGGCGGCAGTTCCGCCAACACCGACTCAATGACATCGGCAATTTTCAGGAACGGCAAGTGTCCGTCGAGAAAAGCCGCGACAGCGATCTCGTTGGCCGCATTCAGCAGGGCGGGCGCGTCGCCGCCGACGCGCAGCGCCTCGCGTGCGAGCGCCAGGCAACGAAAGGTTTGCAAATCCGGCGGCTCGAAATTCAAGACCAGCGTGCGCGGATCAAGCGGCGCCACGCCGGCTTCGATCCGTTCCGGCCACGCCAGCGCGTGCGCCAGCGCGGTACGCATGTCCGGCTGGCCGAGCTGCGCGAGAAACGAGCCGTCCACGTATTCGACCAGCGAATGGATCAGGCTTTGCGGATGCACCACCACTTCGATCGCTTCCGCATCGACGTCGAACAACACCTGCGCCTCGATTACCTCGAGGCCCTTGTTCATCAGCGTCGCAGAATCGACCGAAATCTTGCGGCCCATCCGCCAGTTGGGGTGCGCGCAAGCCTGCTCGGGCGTGACATCGCCGAGTTCGTCGCGGATGCGGCCGCGGAACGGCCCCCCGGATGCGGTCAGCCACAGTTTGCGCACGCCACGCGCGTGCAGATCATCATGTCCCGGCGGCAGGCACTGGAACAACGCGTTGTGTTCCGAATCGACCGGGATCAGTTCACCGCCGCCCGCGCGCAATGCCGCGCGCAGCAGTGAGCCGGCCATCACCGCGGATTCCTTGTTGGCGAGCAAGAGACGCTTGCCCGCGTGGGCGGCGGCCAACGTCGAACCCAAACCTGCGGCGCCGACGATCGCCGCCAACACGATGTCGCAATCGCCGCCTGCGGCCTGTTCCAATGCGCGCGCACCGGCTGCCGCAGTGGTCTTCAGACCGGCCGCTTTCAAGGCCGCTGCCAGTTCGCGCTCCAATGAGGGATCGGCGATCACCGCGAGATCGGGTTGGAATCGTCGACACAGTTCGACCAACGCCGCGACGTTGCGATTCGCGGAGAGTACGCTGGCGCGGAAGCGATCCGGATGCCGCGCGATCACTTCCAGCGCGCTGCCGCCGATCGAGCCGGTCGCGCCGAGGATCGCGACGCGCTTCATGCGAAACCCCCCTTTCCCCGCTTGCGGCGCAAGAGACTGCCCCGGATTGGGTCCGGGGTTGGGCCGAGGGCCAAGAGCGCGTGGTGGTGCGTGTGCCGCTTCATAGCCCCAAGAGGGCTTTACCCAACACAAACACCGGCAGCGCCGCGACGATGCTGTCCATCCGGTCGAACACCCCGCCGTGGCCGGGGAACATCGCGCCGGAATCCTTGACCCCGGCGTGGCGCTTGATCAGGCTCTCGAACAAGTCGCCCACGATCGAAAACACCACCACGACCAGCGCCAGCGCGATCACGCCGGGCAACCGCCAACCCGGCGCGTGCGCGATCGAGCCACCGACCAGGCCGATCAATGCGGCGCAGGCCAGCGCACCGAATACACCCGCCCAGGTCTTGCCGGGGCTGATCGATGGCGCCAGCTTGCGGCCGCCGAAACGGCTGCCCGCGAAGTACGCGCCGATATCCGTGGCGGCGACGATCATGACGAAGAAAATCACCCACCATGCCGCGTGCGGCGGAGCGTGGACGACCGGACGTCCATGTAACGCGACCACCGCGCTCCACGCTGGCACCACGATCAACACGCCGGCCAGCAGTTTCAACGCGGTATGCGCGCGGGTCGGCGAGGCCGCAAAAGCGATGTGCCGCAACCAAAGGAACGCGAACAGCCACCAGACCACTCCGGCCAACGGCGGCGCCCACCACCATGCCGAGTTGCACAACGGCCAACACAGCGCGAACAGGATCGCGTACCCGACCAGCAGCAGCGCCCGCAGCGGGCGATTACGCATGCCCGACATGCGCGTCCATTCCCACAACCCGAGCAGAAAGATCACCGCGAGCAGGATCGCGAACAACGGTGTCGTGGTGAGGAAGACCAGCGCCACGATCAGCGGCGCCAGCACGATTGCTGTCAGCACGCGCTGCTTCAACATGCCGTGATCCTCACGACACGCGCGCCACTTGCGCACCGGTGCGGCCGAAGCGCCGCTCGCGCCCGGCGTAGTCCTCGATGGCTTCTTGCAACGCGGCCTGATCCATGTCCGGCCATAGCGCGTCCGTGAAATACAATTCCGCATACGCGATCTGCCACAGCAAAAAATTGCTGACGCGATGCTCGCCGCCGGTGCGGATCAGCAAATCCGGCGGTGGCGATTCCGACAGGCACAGATAAGGCGCAAGCGTCGTCTCGTCGATCGCACCGATCGCGAGTTCACCGCGCTGCACCGCCAGCGCAGCCTGGCGCGAGGCCTGTGCGATGTCCCAACGACCGCCGTAATTGACGCAGACGTTCAACGTCAATGCATTATTGCCGAGCGTTTTGTCCATCGCGGTCAACATGCGCGTTCGGATGTTTTCCGCGAACGCCGTCAGTTCGCCGACAAAGCGCACGCGCACGCCGTTGCCGTGCAGTTCGTCCACCTCGCGGTCGAGCGCGCGCAAGAACAGTTCCATCAACGCGCCGACTTCGTCGTCCGGACGCCGCCAGTTTTCCGAGGAGAATGCGAACAGCGTCAACACGTCGATGTGGTTGCGCAGGCAGAACTCGACTGCCTCGCGCACCGCTTTCTGACCGGCGCGATGGCCCAGGCTGCGCGGTTGCCCGCGCCGGCGCGCCCAGCGGCCGTTGCCATCCATCACGATGGCGATATGACGCGGCACGCGCGTGTCGGCGGACGGATTCATGGAATGTGCGCCGTCGCGTTACATCGCGAGCAGCTCGTCTTCCTTGGCTTTGACCACCACCTCGACATCCTTGATGTGCTTGTCGGTGAGTTTCTGCACTTCGTCCTCGGCGCGGCGTTCGTCGTCCTCGGTGATCTTCTTGTCCTTGAGCAGATCCTTGACGTGCTGCATCGCATCGCGGCGGATGTTGCGTATCGCAACCTTCCCGTTCTCGCCTTCGTGGCTGACGTGCTTGGCCAGTTCCTTGCGGCGCTCCTCGGTCAGCGGCGGCAGATTGAGACGGATGACCGTGCCCGCGGTGGTCGGCGTTATGCCCAGATCGGAAGCCATGATCGCTTTCTCGACCGCGCTGACCATCTGCTTCTCGTACGGCGTGATCGTCAATGAGCGCGCGTCGGAAACCGCGACGCCCGCGACCTGGCTGATCGGCACTTCGGAACCGTAGTAATTGACCTTGATGCCTTCCACCAGCGCAATGCTGGCGCGGCCGGTGCGCAAGCGGGAGAGTTCGTGGCGCAGCGTCTCCACACTTTTGCCCATGCGGTTCTGGGCATCCTGCTTGACGTCGTTGAGCATGGGAATCTCGCGTGGGAAATCGGCTGGCTAGTATAGCTGCAGACGCCGCGCCGGCGTCCGATCAGCCGCCGGTCACCAGCGTGCCGATCGCCTCGCCGCGCATGATCCGCATGAGATTTCCCGCGCGTGTCATGTCGTAGATGCGCAGCGGCATGCCGTGATCGCGGCATAGCGCGATCGCGGCGGTGTCCATCACCTTCAGATTCTGTGCGATCACGTCCTCGTAGGTGACGTGCTCGAAACGATGTGCGTCCTTTTTCTTTTTCGGATCGGCGCTGTACACGCCATCGACCTTGGTGGCTTTCAACAAGAGATCCGCGCCGACCTCGACCGCGCGCAAGGCGGCGGCCGAATCGGTGGTGAAAAACGGATTGCCGGTGCCGGCGGCGAACAATACGATCCTTCCTTTCTCCAGATGTCTGACGGCACGCCGACGGATGAAATCCTCGCAGACGTCGTGCACCGAGATCGCGCTCATCACGCGCGCGAAGCCGCCGCGTTTCTCGATCGCATCCTGCATCGCCAGCGCGTTCATCACCGTGGCCAACATGCCCATGTGGTCGCCGGTGATGCGATCCATGCCGGCCGCGGCCAATCCCGCGCCCCGGAAGATATTGCCGCCGCCGATCACCACGCCGATCTGCACGCCGGCCGCGCGGACTTCTAGGATTTCCTCGGCCATCCGGCCGATCACCTTGGGATCGATGCCGTAATCCACCTCGCCCATCAGTGCCTCGCCGGAGAGTTTCAGCAAGATGCGTTGGTACGTGATCTTGGCGGGCATGCGGCGTTACTCCGGCGATGGGTAAACAGCCGGATTGTAGCGGAGAGGCGGCGGTCATCGAATGACTATTCTTGCGGAGCGCAGTGGTACCAATCGGTATCGGTGTAGAACCTAACGAGATACCAACGACTTTCAAGCAGCCTGACCCATGGAACTTCACATGGGATGCCAGCAAACTTTCCAGCTGCGCCATCCTTAACGGCTGTCTGAAGAACGTTGTTCGGGTCGAAGACAAGATAGACATCCATGTCTCCCACTCCAGCGAATCCAGTAAGGTCCCAGTCGACATGCCTCAAAAATCCACCCGACGGTTGCGGCAGTTTGAGGATTTTTGTCTTGTACTACTGAGACCGGAACGCCCAGCGAACAGACGTACACAACTCAAGCAAATTCGCTGCCACGAACCAACCGGCGCCGAGAGCAAATATCAACCATAACAATATCGCAAGTCGCAGGCGGCTTCACGCACGAATCGCGAGGACACCGAGAACGACTGCCAGCGAAAAGATGACGCTTGGCAGCGAGAACAACACGCCGTCGCTATTCGCGAAAACCATATACAAAAGCAACACGACCGCGGCGGCCAAAATGGCTAAGACTGGCTGCAACCAGTCGAACATCGTTTCGTCTTTTGTGTTGTCAACCACGGATCGCTCCGAAGCACGGTGGCTATCGAAAAAAGTTCGGTATCCGCGCTGCGACCAAGCATACCAAACGTAAATTTGGCTAATTCAGAATATGGTGCGCCCGACGACACAAAAAAGGCCGCGGAAATCCGCGGCCTTTTCGATGCGTAACGCGACGATGAAGCGTCAAGCCAACCCCGCCTGCTTCATCACCTCGGCGGCGAAGTCGTCTTCCTTCTTCTCGATGCCTTCGCCGACGGCGAGGCGATGGAACGACAGCACCTTGGTTTTTTCTTTCGCGAGTGCATCGCCCACCGTGACAGAGGTATCCAGCACGAACGGTTGACCGGTCAGCGATATTTCCAACAAGATTTTCTTGATCTTGCCGCCGACCATTTTTTCCTGGATCTCGGCCGGCTTGGCGCGATCCTTGTCGCTCATCTGCGCCAGTGCGATGTCCTTTTCCTTGGCGACGAATTCGGGCGGCACGTGCTCGGGCGAGGCGTATTGCGGGTTCATCGCAGCGATGTGCATGGCGATGTTGCGCGCCAGTTCCGGGTTGCCACCGTCGAGTTCCACCAGTACGCCGATGCGGCCGCCGTGCACGTAGGCGCCGATGGTCTTGGCGCTGTCGATGCGCGCGAGCCTGCGCAATTGCACGTTCTCGCCGACCTTGGCGATCAGCCACTGGCGGCCTTCCTCGAGGGTTGGTCCATACGAAGTCTTCGTGGCTTTGAGCGCCTCGATATCCTGCGCGCCGCTGGCGAGCGCGGTCTTGGCCGCCTCGTCCGAGAACTTCAGAAAGTACTCGTCCTTGGCGACGAAATCGGTTTCGGAATTGACTTCGACCAACACGGCTTTACCGGGCGCCTGCGCCAGCGCGATGCGGCCTTCGGCGGCGATGCGGTCGGCCTTCTTGTCGGCCTTGACCAAGCCCTGCTTGCGCAGCCAGTCGGCGGCGTTGGCGAGATCGCCGTTGTTCTCGGCGAGCGCCTTCTTGCATTCCATCATGCCGGCGCCGGAGCGCTCGCGCAGTTCCTTGACCATCGCGGCGGTGATTTGCATGGTGAACCCTCTTTTGAATAATGCAGCCATGGATGGCTACTGTTTGATCTTCGCGATCAGGGAGCGGCCGTCGTTCAACGGGCGCGCAAGATATGGGGACGATCGCGCGGCCGGACAATACGGCAACGGCGACGCGATTCGGATCGCGGACAACGCAACGCGACGGCTTATGCCATCGCGTCGCGCACCGGTTACTCGGCCGCTTTTTCCTCGACCGCCTCGTTCTCGGCGACTTCCGCTTCGGCGCGTGCCAGTCCGGCTGCATCGGCATCGGCATCGCCGGCAACGGGTTCAGCGGCGGCTTCGGCCTGCGTCGGCGGCGGGCCGGTGCGGCGTTGCTGTTGCTGCGGCGCGGGCTTCCTGCCGGCGTTGCGGCGCGGCGCGGGGCGACGGCGGTCGCCATCCTTGTCCTTGGCGACCGGATTGCCTTCGA
>JBDTAJ010000183.1:0-11392 GCA_039924705.1 Rhodanobacteraceae bacterium | reverse complement strand
AATGCCTGAGTCAGAGTCAGGTGCCTTACCGCTTGGCGACGGGGCTGTGCGTATATCTTAGAGCGGATTGAAAAACGTGGCGAGCGAAGGCAGGTTGCGCGCCGCCGGAGCGCAGGAACCGGAGTGTACACGTCAGTACATGAGGATTCCGAGCACCGCCGGCGCGCGAGATGCCAAGCGCAGCAGTTTTGCAACCGCTCGTCAGCGCTTCGAGAACTGCGTCGCGCGTCTGGCCTTATGCAAACCGACCTTCTTGCGCTCGACCTCACGTGCGTCGCGGGTCATGAAACCGGCCTTGCGCAACGGCGACTTCAGCGTCTCGTCGTACTCGACCAGCGCGCGGGCGATGCCGAGCCGGATCGCACCGGCCTGCCCCGTGATGCCGCCGCCCTTGACGCTGACGCTGACGTCGAATTTGTCGGCGGTCTCGGTCAACAGCAATGGCTGGCGCACGATCATGCGCGAGGTCTCGCGGCCGAAGAATTCGTCCAGCGGTTTACCGTTGACGACGATCGCGCCTTTGCCCTTGCGCAGGTACACGCGCGCGGCGGAGGACTTGCGACGGCCGGTGCCATAATTGTGTTGGGTGGTCGCCATATCAGACTTCCAATACCTGCGGTTGTTGCGCGGAATGCGGATGCTCGGCGCCGCGATAGACCTTGAGCTTGCGGAACATCGCGCGACCCAGCGGATTCTTCGGCAACATGCCCTTGACGCCGATCTCGATCACGCGTTCCGGGTGCTGCGCCAGCATGTTCTTCAGGCTGATCGTCTTGAGATTGCCGACGTAGCCGGTGAAACGGTGGTATTTCTTGTCGGCCAGTTTGTTGCCGGTGACCGCGACCTTGTCGGCGTTGAGCACGACGATGTAATCGCCGGTATCGACATGCGGGGTGTACACGGGCTTGTGCTTGCCGCGCAGGCGCACCGCGATTTCCGAACACAGCCGGCCCAGCGTCTTGCCGCTGGCATCGACGACAAACCAGTCACGCTTGACCTCGTCGGCCTTGGAGCTGAACGTCTTCATGGTAGCGATCCGTACAGTTGAAAAGTCCGCACAAGGATGTGCGGGTTGTTGCGCAAGGATGCGCACTAAGCTTTCGCAAAGCGAAAGACCGCCAAGAATAGCCGAGGGTAGGACACCGCGCAAGCTGGTGGCCGCGAATGATAGCATCGCCGGATGCCGGATTCGCCCCGCCCCGCTCGCATCGCCGCGCTCGCCGACGAATGCGTGAAATGTGGGCTGTGCCTGCCGCACTGCCCGACCTATGCGCTCGATCGCACCGAAACCGAATCCCCGCGCGGGCGCATCGCGTTGGCGGCCGGCGCCACGTCCGGCGTGCTGGCTCCCGGTTTCGAGTTGCGCTTGCATCTGGATCATTGCCTCGGCTGCATGGCCTGCGAGCGGGTGTGTCCCGTGCCGGTGCGTTACGGCGAGTTGTTGACCGAAACGCGCGCCGTATTGCCGGCGGCGCATGGACGCCCGAGATTTTTGTTGTCGATCCTGTCGAGACCGGGATTGTTGCGATTTGGCGCGGCGCTGGCACGCTGGACGGGCGCCGCGCACTGGCTGCCGGGAATGACGCGAGCGGTATTGCCGGCGAACTCGGCCTTGCGCGCGGCGATCGGGTTGTTGCCGGCGTTGTCGAACGTCCCGCCCGCTAGCGATCACGCGCGAACTGCGTTGAAAACAGCGGCGCATCCGCGCGGCCGGGTCGCACTCTTCGGCGGCTGCGTGCAGGGCGTGTTCGAGCGCGTTGCGCAAGACGCCGCGGCACGACTGCTGGCCGCGATCGGCTTCGAAGTCGTGCGCATCGAATCGCTGTGTTGCGGCGCGCTGGCGGCGCACACCGGCGACGCGGCGCGCGTGGATGCGCTGGCGGAACAAGTGCGAGGTGCTTTCGACGCCAGCAGCGCGGACGTGCTGTTGAGCGCGACGCCCGGATGCCTCGGTACGCTGCGCGCAGCACTGCCGGAGCGACTAGTCGAAGACGCACTGGCCTTCCTCGATGCGCATGGCGAATCGCTGGCATTCCGCCCGTTGCCAATGCGCGCCGCGCTGCACCTGCCCTGCACGCAAGTCAACATCGCCCGCGCAGGCGCCGCGGTGCAACGATTGCTGATGCGTGTGCCCGGCTTGCGGATCGAAGTGTTGCCAACTCAAGCGCAATGCTGCGGCGCGGCCGGCACTCATATGCTGGAGTTCCCGCAACGCGCAACGGCTTTTCGCGAGCGCGTGTTGGCGACATTGCCGACGCCAGTACCTGAGTTATTGTTGACGTCGAATATCGGCTGCCGGCTGCATCTGGACGCGGGTTTGCGCGAACGCCGCGCGTCAATCATGGCCGAACATCCAATAACATTGCTTGCGCAACAACTGATCGCATGAAAACGAATCACGAAGTGCGTCGCTTGAATCGCCTCGATCATGCGCTCTCCGGCATCCAGCGCGCGCTCGGCACGGTCTCCGGCGCCGCGGTCGCGGCGCGGCCGTCGCCGGGCGATGCGCAGACTTCCCCGCAACTGGACGGAATGCAACGCCGCCGCGCCGCCGGTTTGATGCGGGTGAATCACACCGGCGAGGTCTGCGCGCAGGCGCTGTACGACGGACAGGCCGCGCTGGCGCGCGATACGGCCACGCGCGCGCACCTTCAGCACGCAGCCGCCGAGGAGACCGATCACCTGGCGTGGTGCGCGCAACGTCTGCGCGAACTCGACGACCGCACCAGTTTGTTGAATCCGCTTTGGTACGCCAGCAGTTTCGCGATCGGTGCGCTGGCTGCGGCGGTGGGCGATCGCGTCAGCCTCGGTCTCGTGGTCGAGACCGAGCGTCAGGTCGAAGCGCATCTGCACGAGCATTTGCAACGCCTGCCGCAAGCCGATACCCGTTCGCGCGCGATTCTGGAAACGATGCAGGTGGAAGAAGCCCGGCACGCGCGCAATGCACAGGCGCGTGGAGGCGTGGCATTGCCGAGGCCTATTCCGATGCTGATGCGCGTTGCCTCGGGGGTGATGAAGGCGATTGCGTATCGGGTTTAGAGCGGGTTGGGAATGAGAGTCGGGAATCGGGAACACGACATCCAACCAAGTCGTCACTCCGGGGGTCTTAATCGGGAATGGAACCCGGAATCCAGCGCCTTTGCGCCTGCGCACGCCGCGAGCAATGACCATGGATTCTCGCTTTCGCGGGAATGACGTCATGGGTGCTTGCACCTTTCCAGTTCCGATTTCCCAATATCCTCCTACATCAAATTGCGCCCATGAAACAACTCCTCGATCTCGCGCTTCAATAGCGCCTCGATGCGCAGGCGGTCCTTGAACGACAGGTCTTCCGCGTGCGCCTCGAACAGATACGTGTCGAGGTCGAAGTCCTTCACATGCATCTTGGTGTGGAAGATGTTTTCCTGATACACGTTGACATCGAACATCTCGTACTTCTGACGGATGTGCCGCGCCAGATAATCCTGGATCGAATTGATCTTGTGGTCGATGTAGTGCTTCTTGCCCTTGATGTCGCGGGTGAAGCCGCGCACGCGATAGTCCATCGTCACGATGTCGGATTCGAAACTGTCGATCAGGTAATTCAACGCCCGCAGCGGCGAGATCACCCCGCAGGTCGCCACGTCGATGTCGGCGCGGAACGTGGCGATGCCATTGTGCGGGTGCGTCTCCGGATAGGTGTGCACCGTGATGTGGCTCTTGTCCAGGTGCGCCACCACCGCCTCGGAGATCATGTCGCGGCCGAGCCGCTCCACCACCGGATGCTCGGAGATCAGAATCGTCACCGAGGCGCCCTGCGGATCGTAATCCTGACGCGCAACGTTCAAGATATTGGCGCCGATGATCTCGGCCACGTCGGTGAGGATGGTGGTCAGGCGGTCGGCGTCGTAAGCCTCATCGATGTAATCGATGTAGCGGTCGCGCTGATCGTTGGTCACCGCGTAGCAGATGTCGTAGATATTGAAGCTGAGCGCCTTGGTGAGGTTGTTGAACCCTTGCAACTTCAGGCGGGGGAGCGGTTTGACCACGGTGGGCGTCCTCGTGGCGGATGGCGGAAAACGGCGCGGGCCGGCGATTCCCGGAGTTGTTCGCAAGCTCTCGCGGGATGGCAAGTATGGAGCAAGCCCGCGGTGATTTGAAGGAGCAGCGATATAGGCCAAGGATGGCCGTCAATGAGCGAGCTTTCCGCGCTGTACGCGATGCCGAGCATCGCAGCCGCAAGCGGGAGCATGGCGCGCATGTTCGAGTACAGGAACGTGCGAGTTCGCGCCGGCCCGCTTGGCGCGAGAAGCGCAGGGGTGAGCCGGAGCTTTCGCGAGATGCCGGTGGCATCTCGCGCCGGCGAACGCACGCACATGGATGTGCGGGCCGGAAAGCGCTTCAGGGATGACTGCTTGCGAATGCTCATGCCCGCGCGCAGTAGTTTTGGCGACTTTTGCCGAAACAAAAGTCGCCCGCTCGCGGCAGCGAGCGGGACCAAGTCAATCTTGCGATAAAGCCACTGGATTCCGGCCTACGCCGGAATGACGAGCTAGAAGATCACGATGCTACACTCTTGACGGGAATCCGGGCACAGGGAAATCACCATGTCCGAATTGCGCTATCTCTTGCAGAAGATCTACGAGCGCTCGCAGGCGCCGTCCATGCTGGCGCCGGACCCGGCAACCATGCAGCGGCTGCTCGACCATTGTCATCGCCGCCGCTATCCCGGCAAGACGGTGATCATCCACCCCGGCGATCCGGCCAATACGTTGTATTACATCGTCGAGGGTTCGGTGGCGGTGTGCACCGAGGACGAGGAAGGCCACGAGCTGATCCTCGCCTACATCAACCGCGGCGAATTCATCGGCGAGATGGGTCTATTCGTCGAGCAGGCGCAACGCGAGGTGCTGATCCGCACGCGCCTGCCGTGTGAGCTGGCCGAGATCAATTACGAGCGGCTGTTCCAGTTGTTCGCGGGCAATCTGCGCGAGGATTGCGCGCGCATCCTGTTCGCGATCGGCCTGCAACTGACCCAGCGCTTGCTGCGCACTTCGCGGCAGGTCAGCCGGATGGCTTTCATGGACGTCACCAACCGCATTGCACGCACGCTGCTCGACTTGTGCCAGGAACCGGATTCGATGTCGCATCCCGACGGAACGCAGATCCGCATCTCGCGGCAGGAGTTGTCGCGCATCGTCGGCTGCTCGCGCGAAATGGCCGGGCGCGTGCTCAAGCAACTCGAGGACGAGGGCAGCATCAATGTTGCGGGGAAGACGATCGTGGTGCGCGGTACCCGTTAAGAACGGTTTGAATGCCACTGCGCTCGGCCTCCCGCGCACCGCCTGGTGCGTGGAACGCGCGGTCAGCCGCAAAAAAACGCTCTTTGCCGGGCGAAGCGATCGCAAAATACCGAGCGCAGCAGTTTTTAGGCCGCTTCTAATCCCACTCCGCGACGGTCAGACGCTTGCCCAACCTCGCCGACGCGCGCTTCAACATGCGTCGGTCTGGATTGACCAGAATCGCCTCGCGCGCGGCGGCGAGGATCGACAAGTCCACCAGCGAATCGCTGATCGCGATGTCCCAGGGTGGGCGGATGCCCAGCCGCGCCAATTGATGCGCTTTCTCCAAGCCGATATTTTGCACGCGTACCCGCATGCCGAGACGGCCGGCGCCGAGTACGGATGCGACCAACTGGATCGTGCCCAAGCCCAGTTCGTCGAGAATGGCACGCGTCAGCGTTTCCTCGCAGGCGGTCACGATCAGCACGTGTTCGCCCTTGCCAAGATATTGGCGCAGCGCGGCGATGCCCAAGTGCGAGAACAAACGCGTGTCGCGCGCCAGCGCGCGTCCGAATTCTTCCGCGAGTTGTTGGTAACGACGTTGCGAAACGCCAAACAAGACGAGCCGCACCAGCCACCGCGCGGCCGCGTGACGGCCGCGACGCGCGATCAACATCGGCAGCAGGAGCGGCAACGACAGGATCGCCGGCAGCACAAGCCACCGCACGCGTCGATAACGCTCACGCACGAACAACTTGAATGCGTCGCCGTGAAACAAGGTGCCATTGAAATCAAACAACACCACGCGCGGCATGATCGTAGTTTGACTCGTGGATTCCGGATTCATTCCCGTCCAGTGGTTTCCGCGCGGCTCATCCGACCGCGTCCGTGAACAGCCGTGCAAGTTCCGCGCCGGGATCGTCCGCCCGCATGAAGGCCTCGCCGATCAGGAATGCGTGTACGTCAACAGCGCGCAATCGCCGTATATCGTCGCGCGTGTGGATACCCGATTCGGCGACAATGATGCGCTCCGGCGGAACGCGTTCGCGCAGGCGCACCGCGGTGTCCAGCGAGGTAGCGAACGTGCGCAGGTCGCGGTTGTTGATGCCGATCAGTTGCATCGGCAGATCGATTGCGCGCTCAAGTTCCGCTTCGTCGTGTACCTCGGCCAGCACCTCCAGATCGAGTTCGGCCGCGAGCAGCGCAAGTTCCAGCAACGCTGCATCACCCAATGCAGCGACGATCAATAGGATCGCGTCGGCGCTGATCGCCCGCGCCTCGTAAACCTGGTACGCGTCTATGATGAAATCCTTGCGCAGCACTGGTAGCGCGCAAGCGTCGCGCGCCTGTTGCAGATACGTGTCGCTGCCCTGGAAAAAATCGATATCGGTCAGCACCGACAGGCACGCCGCGCCGCCGCGCTCATAACTGCGCGCGATCGCCGCCGGGTCGAAGTCCTCGCGTATGATGCCTTGCGAAGGGCTGGCCTTCTTGATTTCCGCGATCACCGCGGGAAGTTGCGCACCGAGTCTGGCTTCGATCGCCGTGGCAAATCCGCGAGTGTGCGGCAAATCGGCACAACGCGCGGACAACTCGCGCAACGGAAGTCTTGCGCTGCGCGCCTCGATTTCCTGCGCCTTGCGCGCGAGAATGCGTTGCAGGATGTCGCTCATGCGGCGCTTGCCAACCGTTGCGTTGCCACCACGAACTCGTCCAGCTTGGCGCGCGCCGCGCCGGATGCGATCGCCGCGCGCGCTCGTTCGATGCCGTCGTCGATCGTCGCAGATACATCGGCCGCGTACAGCGCTGCGCCGGCATTGAACATCACGATATCGCGCGCCACGCCCGCCTTGTTGTCCAGCGCCGACAGCAGCATTGCTTTGGATTGCTCCGCATTGTCCACGCGCAGATTGCGGCTGGACGCCATCGCCAGGCCGTATTGTTCCGGCTCGATCTCGTACTCGCGCACGTCACCGTCGCGCAACTCGCCGACCAGCGTGGCGCCGCCCAGCGAAATTTCATCCAGGCCATCCTTGCCGTGCACCACCAGCGCGCGCTGCGCGCCGAGGCGCTGCAACACGCGCACCTGGATGCCGACGAGATCCGCATGAAAAACGCCCATCAGGATATTCGGCGCATCGGCCGGGTTGGTCAGCGGTCCCAGGATATTGAACAACGTGCGCACACCCATCTCGCCGCGTACCGGTGCGACGGCTTTCATCGCCGGGTGATGCAGCGGCGCATACATGAAGCCGATACCGATTTTCTCGATGCAGCGCGCGACTTGCGCAGGTTGCAATTCAATGCTCGCGCCCAGCGCTCGCAGCACATCCGCGCTGCCGGAGTTCGACGACACACCACGGTTGCCGTGCTTGGCTACCCGCGCGCCGGTCGCCGCGGTCACGAACATCGTCGCGGTGGAGATGTTGAAACTGTGTGCGCCGTCGCCGCCGGTGCCGACGATGTCGATGAGATGCGTCGTATCGCCCGCGTAAGGCACCTTCAACGCCAACTCCCGCATCACGCTCGCCGCGCCGGCGATTTCGCCGACGGTTTCCTTTTTCACCCGCAGCCCGGTCAGGATCGCCGCGGTCATCACCGGCGACACCTCGCCACGCATGATCTGCCGCATCAGGTCGATCATCTCGTCGTGAAAGATCTCGCGGTGCTCGATCGTGCGTTGCAGCGCTTCGCGCGGAGTGATGGTCATTTCCTGATTCGTCATTCCCGTGAAAGCGGGAATCCAGTGTGATGATTTTCGCCACGGTTCGACCTTACATTACGGCCGTTCTCCGCAAGAAAATTACGTAGCAAATTATGTCCGTGCTGCGTCAGGATCGATTCCGGATGGAACTGCACGCCCTCCACCGGCAAGGTTTTGTGGCGCAGGCCCATGATCTCGTCGAACGATCCATCGTCGTTTTGCGTCCACGCGGTGATTTCGAGACACGTCGGCAACGATTCGCGCTCGACGATCAGCGAGTGATAGCGCGTGGCCTCGAACGGATTGGGCAAGCCCGCGAACACGCCGCGGCCATCGTGATGGATCATCGAAGTCTTGCCATGCATGATCGCGCGCGCCGGCACCACGCGGCCGCCGAACGCCTGCCCGATCGCCTGATGACCGAGGCACACGCCGAGGATTGGAATCTCGCCGCTCATTTTTTCGACTAGCTCAAGCGTAATGCCCGCCTGATCCGGCGTTCCCGGCCCCGGCGAAATCACGATGCGCGCGGGCTTGCGCGCGCGGATATCCGCGACGCCCAACGCGTCGTTGCGCATCACCTCCACATCTTCCCCCAACTCACCAAAATACTGCACGAGGTTGAAGGTGAAGCTGTCGTAGTTGTCGAGCATCAAAAGCATGGCGGATTCCAAAAGTGAGGTTCCCTCAACCCTCATTGCGACCGGCTTTGGCCCCCTCTCCCGCTGGCGGGAGAGGGGGCCAAGCACGCCACTCCCCCATCGAAGGGCAGGGGCTTATTCCTCGAAATAATCCGAGTCCAGTTTCTTCAGCTCCAGTGTCGATGTGACGCTGACGCCGACCTTGTGCTCGACCATCAAGGTCGCGAGTTCCACGCCATTGATCAGCACGACGCGCGATTCCGATCTCGCGGCTGAGGCGCGCGCGGACTTGGTGAATTCCGAGGTAGTGAAGAACACGCCCTTGCGCGCGCGATGCAATTGCAGCGCGCCGATGAAGTTGCGAATTTCACTGTCGCCCACCGTGCGGTCGATCGCCCACTTCTTCGCTTGCACGTAAATCGTGTCCAACCCGAGTTGATCCTCCTTGATCGCGCCGTCCACGCCGCCGTCACCGGAGCCGCCGAGCAGCGTTCCCGCACCCTCGATAGAACCGCCGTAGCCCATGGCGAGTAAAAGGTCCACCACCGCGCGCTCGAAGAATGCGGGGCTGGCTTGCAACAATGCGTCGTGCATTTCGTTGATCAAACTGCCACGCAACTCGTCGAAAGCTTGTTGCAGCGCCTCCTCGGGCGTAGTCTCCGAAATATCCGTTTTCGGCGTGATCTCCTCAGCTTGAGCTGATCGTAACCGTTGCCGGAATGTCTGAAACTCGGTGAATTGCGTTAGATATGCATTGTTGACCTGCGCTTCTGACTTAAGTACTTCCATACCGCGCGGCGTGATTCGAACCACACCACGTGTAGGTTGCGTTAGCAGTCCAGCTTTCTTGAGGTAGGTTCTGGCCCAGCCGACACGATTGCCAAAAGTCGTACTGCTCCCGCTAGGAAGCAACTGCGCGCGTTCTTCCGCGTTCAATTTGAAATCCGCAGCGAGCGCTTCAATCAAATCGCGGATGCGATGTTCTTTACCATCGCTGCAAGTTTCCAACAACGGTCGCATGATCGTTTGGTAATCAGGTATCGCCATGTCTGTTTCCCCATATCGCATACCGCCGCATCGCCGCACATTAGCATTCACAATCCCCTCGCCGCCTGCGCCACCGCGCGGAACAACGCGCGGCCCTTGTTCATGGTTTCCTCCCATTCGGTGGCGGGGTCGGAGTCGTGGACGATACCGCCGCCGGCCTGCACGTGCAGGCGGCCGTCGGCGATCACCGCGGTGCGGATCGCGATGGCCGTATCGGCGTCGCCCCACCAGCCGATCCAGCCGACCGCGCCGGCGTAAACGTTGCGCTTGATCGGCTCCAGTTGCTGGATGATCTCGATCGCGCGGATCTTGGGTGCACCCGACACGGTGCCGGCAGGAAACGCCGCGCGCAGCACGTCCATATAGCTCAATCCCTCGCGAAGTTTTCCTTCAACCTGCGAAACGATATGCATCACATGCGAGTAGCGTTCGATCGCGAACGATTCGGTGAGTTCGACACTGCCGGTTTCCGCAATACGCCCGACATCGTTGCGGCCGAGATCGATCAGCATCAGGTGCTCGGCGCGTTCCTTGGGATCGGCGAGCAGTTCGGCTTCGAGCGCGACATCTTCCTCGCACGTGGCGCCGCGTTTGCGGGTGCCCGCGATCGGCCGCAACACCACGCGGCGATCCTGCAGGCGCACCAGGATTTCCGGCGATGAGCCGACGATCTGAGCGTTGCCGAGATCGATGAAATACATGTATGGCGAGGGATTTAACGCGCGCAGCGCGCGATAGACGTCGATCGGCCGCGCGTGGAACGGCACGCTCAAACGTTGCGACGGGACCACCTGGAAAATATCGCCGGCGCGGATGTATGCCTGCGCGCGACGCACCACGTCTTCGTATTCGCCTTTGCTGAAACTCGATTTGAAATCGGCTTCTGCCAGCGGCTCTTTTGAACCGGGCGATTTCGCTTCGGTCGTCTCCGGGTAACTCGGCCCCGAATGACGCAAACGAAAAGCAAGCTGTTCCAGCCGCCGCTGCGCGCGCGCATACGCCTGTGATTGCGTCGGATCGGCGTGCACGATGAGATACAGCCTGCCGCGCAGGTTGTCGAACACCGCAACTTCCTCGGCCAGCATCAGCAGCGCGTCGTCTAGGCCCAGTTCATCGGGCTTGTCGCATCGCAACTTTTCTTCGATCCAGCCGACGCATTCGAAACCGAAGTAACCGACAAGGCCGCCAGAGAACGCGGGCAATTGCGGCAGACGCGGCACTTTGTACCGCGCGCGCAGCGTTTCGATTTCCGCGAGCGGATCGGCCAATCCGCGGCGCTCGACGACTTCGCCGTCCTGCTCGACTTCCAGCGTGTGGCCGCGGAAGCGGAACACGCGCCGTGCCGGCAGGCCGATGATCGAGTAGCGGCCCCAGTTCTCGCCGCCCTCGACCGATTCGAACAGGAACGTGTACGGGCCGTCGGCGAGCTTCAGGTACACCGACAGCGGCGTGTCGAGATCGCTCAACACCTCGCGCACCAGCGGGATGCGGGTGTGACCGCTGGCTGAGAGCACGTCGAATTGGTCCTGGGTGATCACGGACGCGGCTTCCTCGAACGACCGGCGCGAACGCGCGACGATAGCAGCGGCATTGCGGGTTGAGAAATCGTAACTGCAAGCAACCTTCCATGGTGCGCTGCCCCGATCGACATCCCTGCCTCACCTTCGCGCGGCGCGCGCAGTGCGATCCGACGCATCGCGTGAGCGCGCCGCACTCAACCCGCCAACCTTCTGCGCGGC
>JBDTAJ010000182.1:0-6781 GCA_039924705.1 Rhodanobacteraceae bacterium | reverse complement strand
ACGCATTGCTCGATGCGCGATTGCGCGAACGCGATCGCCTCGGCTGGCTCGTCGAGGATTGTGCGCGGCTCGCCGCGCGCTTGCACCGCGACGATGGTAATCCGCACCCGCAACGCGGCTTCCGCAACGCCGCGGCATGGCCGCGCGAAGCACAAGCGCGACTACGCCGCGCGCTGCGTTGGCGCGAACTCGCCGCGCGCACGCTCGACAAGCCGCGGCCGTGGCTGCTGGACGACGCGGCGGCATTGTCGCTTGCGCAGCAACCGCCCGCGTCGTCGAACGAATTATTCGAACGCACCCGTGGCTTGCGCGCGCTGCGTTCCGCGCAACGTGCGGAATTGTTCGCCGTACTGCAAGCACCGGTCACCGAGGACGAACTCGCGCAACTCGCGCCGATCGTTCCCGCGCCACAGGGCGAAGCCAAGACCGCGTTGACCGCGATGAAACAGGCCGCCGACACGCTCGCATTGCAACTCGATCTGCCCGCCGGCCTGCTTTGCCCGCGCCGCGCGCTGGAGGAATACGTCGTCACTCGAGTCTGGCCGGAATCGCTGGCGGGTTGGCGTTGGGGATTGCTGGAGTCCGTGCTGGGGCCGCTGCTGCCGGATTGATCCGCGCCGCTTGGCGAGCGCGTGCCCACCCATTACCATACGCGGCTCGAATCGTGGGGCGGTAGCTCAGCTGGGAGAGCGCTGCGTTCGCAATGCAGAGGTCGGGAGTTCGATCCTCCTCCGCTCCACCAATAAATCAACAACTTAGCGCAACGTTAAATTATCAGTACGGAAAAGGTACGGAAAACCGTATTCGCAGACGGGCGCTCGGTTAATTTGTTTAAATGATTCCCCGCTGCTGCGACTCCCTTTGTTTGAGAGTTTGGCTTACACGGATGCTATTCTTGCGCGATGCACCGTCCGCGTAATCTGCACTCAAGAACCTTCCGCGCCGTTCTGGCGTTGGCTCTGCTGGCATGGATGACGCTAGCGGCGGGTGCGTTCGCGGCGCCGCTGCAGGAGATGTCGTACGGACTGCAAGGCCGTTCGCACACGGACACGCCCACAGGGATAGCGATGTCAGGCATGTCAGTACACTGCGCGGGTATGTCGCACTCGGCGACGCATTCGTCTCGAACCGCACCAGCCAATCCAACGCAGTTCAGCCATGGCGCCGGTTGTCCCTGCTGCAATGGCACCGGTTGCACTTGCGCGTCGTTGTGCGGCGGCATGACGGCCATCGCTTACGTGGCTGCCGTGTATGATCCGGTGCACATCACGGCGCCGCCGCTCGATAGCCGCGCACCCTTCGCAGCGCATCCCGCCCCGCCGTTGCGACCTCCCATCGTCTGACTCCCAATCGCGGCGCTTTCGCGCCGCTTCTGTGCGTTCGTCATATGCGAGCCATTTGCTCGTTGCTTGAGGAACGGCCGATCGTATTGGCGCGATTCATCGCGCCTTCGGGAGTTCACCATGAAAGATCGTTACCCAGTTCCCGCGCCGCGGGCGCCGGAACTTTCGCGCCGCCGCTTCGTGCAGGGACTCGCGCTGGGCGGCGCGGCCGCCGCGCTCGGGCTGCGCAGTAAGCCAACATGGGCATTGCAAGGCGCACGTCAACCCACGGTGCTATCCGGCAGTGAGTTCGCGCTGGATATCGCGCAGATACCTGTGAATTACACCGGCGCCGCGCGTGTCGCGACCACGATCAACGGCCAATTGCCTGGTCCGATCCTGCGTTGGCGCGAAGGCACGACTGTCACCTTGCGCGTGACCAACCGTTTGCGCGTGCCGACCTCGCTCCACTGGCACGGGATTCTGGTGCCGTTTCAGATGGACGGCGTGCCCGGCATCAGTTATCCCGGCATCGCGCCGGGCGAGACTTTCGTCTACCGCTTTCCGGTGAAACAAAGCGGCACGTATTGGTATCACAGCCACTCGCGCTTCCAAGAACAGACCGGCTTGACCGGGCCGCTGGTAATCGATCCGGCCGGCCCGGAACGCAATCCCGTCGAGCGCGATTACGTGGTGATGTTGAACGACTGGACCGATCAGGATCCAGAGCGCATTTTCGCAATTCTGAAAAAGCACAGCGACTACTACAACTTTAACGAACCGACCTTCCCCGAATTCGCGCAGGACGTATCGAAGGTCGGCCTGAAACAAGCATTGGACGCACGGCGGATGTGGAACCGGATGCGCATGAGTCCGCGCGACGTAATCGACGTCTCCGGGTACACCTACACCTACCTCATGAATGGCGTAACGCCCGCCGGCAACTGGACGGGCTTGTTCAAACCGGGCGAGCGCGTGCGGCTGCGTTTCATCAACGGTTCGTCCAACAGCTATTTCGACGTGCGCGTTCCCGGTTTGAAACTCTCCGTGATCGCGGCCGACGGCCAGGACGTGCAGCCGGTCGAGGTAGACGAGTTCCGGATCGGCGTGGCGGAGGTCTACGACGTGCTCGTGCAGCCGGATCAGGATCGCGCCTACACGATCTTCGCGCAGTCGATCGATCGCAGCGGCTATGCGCGCGGCACGCTGGCACCGCGTGAAGGTATGGAAGCGGAAGTGCCCACACTCGATCAGGTGCCGGCGCTCGCGATGGTCGACATGATGGGGGCGATGGCGCAAGGCGGCGGGCATGGCATGTCCGACGATATGGGAGCGACGACGGGCGCGCAGCATGGTGCTCAGGGCAATATGTTTGGCATGGCGATGAACGGCGAGATCCGCACCCATCACGCCAAAACCGAATACAACCCTGGCGTGGACATGCACGTTGATTTCCCTCGTGGCAATCTCGACGATCCCGGCGTCGGTCTGCGCGGCAACGGGCGTCGTGTGTTGACCTATGCCGACCTGCATACGCTCGGCGGATCGCTCTACAGCACCGCGCCCACGTGCGAGATCGAGTTGCATCTGACCGGCAATATGGAACGCTTCATGTGGTCGTTCGACGGCGTCAAGTTTTCCGACGCCAACCCGATCCATTTTCCCTACAACCAACGCGTGCGCATCACGCTGGTCAACGACACCATGATGAACCATCCGATCCATCTGCATGGCATGTGGAGCGAACTGCAATCGCCGGCTGGACAATTCCAGGTGCGCAAGCACACCGTCAACGTGCAGCCGGCGCAGCGCGTCAGCTATCTGGTGCAGGCCGATGCATTGGGACGCTGGGCTTACCACTGCCATCTGCTCTATCACATGGAAGCGGGCATGTTCCGCGAAGTGGTGGTGGCATGAACGCGCGCAAACATTTCATCGTCAACGCTTCGCGCCTGCTGGTGGGTTTCTTTGCCGCGACATTGGCGCTTCCTGCTTTCGCGCAGGACGGCATGCAAGGCAGCGACGTGGCGCCGATGTCCGGCACGGATCACGGCGCAAAGCAACCGTCAAAACCCGTGGAGCTGAAACGTCTCGATGACGGCCAGATGATCGGTATGCGTCCGGTTACACACGGACTTGCCGCAGGCGGCATGAACATGTCCTCGATGCAGGGCATGAATATGGATGCGATGATGAAATCCATGCAGGGTGGCAGCGCGCCGCCGAACGCGCGCAGCCCGGATTGTTCGGACGGTTATCGCTATACCTCGATGCCCGGCATGCACATGCCCGATGATGCGCCTTACGGCATGCTGTTGCTGGATCAAGTCGAATACGCCGATGGCAATTATGGCCATTTGATCTTCATCGATGGCGAGGCGTATTACGGCACCGACCTCAACAAGCTATGGGTCAAGTCCGAGGGCGAACACAGCGGCGGCAAGCTGCAGGACCTGCGCACAGAGGCCCTTTGGGATCACGCTTTCGCCACCTATTTCAGCACCCAACTCGGTGTGCGCCGTGATTTTGGCCAAGGACCGGATCGAAATTGGGCCGCGTTCGGCGTGCAAGGACTGGCGCGATACTGGTTCGAGACTGAGGCATTCGTCTATGTCGGCGACAGTGGCCGCACCGCGGCGCGTCTGCAGGCCGAATACGAGGAATCGATCACCCAGCGGTTGATCCTGCAGCCCAAGATCGAGGTCAATCTGTATGGGCGTGACGATCCGCAACGCGGCGTCGGCTCGGGCTTGTCCGATGCCGAGTTCGGTCTGCGCCTGCGCTACGAAATCCGTCGCGAGTTCGCACCCTATATCGGCATCGTCTGGCGGCAACGCTACGGACGCACCGCCGATTTCGCGCGCACGCAGGACGAACATGCGAACGATCTGCAATTCGTCGCCGGCCTGCACGTCTGGTTCTGAAGGAGAACATCATGAAAAAACATACGGAACACGTGATTGTCACCGTGAGCGTGCTGGCGCTGATCGGCGTTGTGCTCGGGCTATTCGGTTACTCGGGCCTCTACAACATCGGCGCGGACGATCATCACTGGTCATTGACCTATCGCATTATGCAGACGGTGCGAGACCGCTCCACCCATGTGCGCTCGGAGCACATCAAGGTGCCCAACCTGGACGATCCGAAATTGATCTTGAAAGGCGCGGGCCAGTACGCGGCGATGTGCACCGGCTGTCACCTTGCTCCGGGCGAGGACAATTCCGAAATACGCGAAGGCATGTATCCGCAGCCGCCGAATCTCACGAAGGTGCACGTCGATCCGCAGGATGCGTTCTGGGTGATCAAGCACGGCATCAAGATGAGCGCGATGCCGACGTGGGGAATGGGCCGGCCATGACGATCCGACCATCTGGAGCATGGTGGCGTTCGTCGAGAAGCTGCCCGGTATGACGCCTGCGCAATACAAGGCGATCGTCGCCAAGGCGCCGGCGGACGAGGATATGGACATGAGCGAAGGCGGTCATAGCCATGGTCAGGCGGCAGCAAAAGGGCACGCTCATTCGGCAACGACTAGCGAGGATCCGTTGTCGCAGGATGGCTTGAAGCCCAAGGCCGTACTTAGGGCGGAGGCACCCGGGTCCACCCGCGTCTTTGCCAGTCATGGCTCACGCGCTTGACCGCCTGTACTTAAGAGGGCGCGTCCGATGTTCCTGTTACCGCCGATGTACGACGTTCTGGGAGAGCGATCATGCTAGAAGGAATCATGCTGCTCTGGTTTCTGCTTACCGTGTTGTCGGTGCTGTATGTGGCGATCGACATCCGATCCACACCGGAATCGCCGGTGCTGAAGTGGGGTTTCGTCCTGCTTACGGCGGCCATGAAGCGCGCATGATCAAAGCCGGGTGCGAAATTGGCTGGATCGGTGTGTCCAAAAGGGCCGTGAGCGTGCGCGATCTCGTAGGTAACCGCGGTTCGGACGGCCACTTCGATGCGCTCGATGGCATCCAGCACCAGCAAGCGCAACTTGCGATCGAAGATGTACAGCCCGGCGATATCGTCGAACGCGATGCCGGGCCTAAAAGCATCGCCATCCTTGAACGGCAAGCAATATGCGCTGAGGCGGTAGTAGCTGATGTTCCGCAGCCAGTGCAAGGCCCGATCGGCGTCGCACACGATCAGGCCGCGTTGGTGCAGCAGATCGAGCTGCTCTTCGAAAGTGAGCGCGGGTTTGAGGTAGCGCATTGTTCAGGCAATAAAAACCCGCCAATTATGCGCGTCACCTGTTGAAACAGGGCTCAGCGTGGCGGGTGTGTTGGGAAACAATATAGGGGATTCCTCATCGGACGACAAGATGTCAAGTGCCACCTTGTAGCATCGGGCGTGACGCTTTATTCATGATGACAACCCGACGCGTAACGTCGCGTGCCACTACGCCTGCCTCACGCCCATCGGTCAACCCGATCAGATGGATCGCTTGCTTCCCGTTCGGCGGGCTAACCATGAGAGGCCCCAGCAGCAAAGCCGCCATGTCATCGTTCGCGAAGCGGCCTCGCAGACAGCCAAAGATGCCAGAAACCACCAAGTCTGCGACCTGTATTCCGGGATCGGTTGCCGAATCGACGAACGTATGGTTTTCCTTCCAAAGCTTGCCGGCATCGACACGCCCTTGCCCAGCCTCGACAGGCGGAAGCCACTTTGGAGCGTCCTGCACCCATGCGAACTGTGAATCGAAGTACGAGTAGTCAGCTCCTCCCAGGCAGATCATCGGGTCGTGGGAAGACATGGTCTGCATCAACGCAATCGACACGCTCTTGAAGGTGGTTGCGTCCAGCACCACCGGGCGACGCCTCGCGCACCTTCTCCAAGCCTTCGGGGCCCAAGAGGTAGTACAAAAGGAACTCCGCAAGCGCCGCACTTTGATCCACCACGCAGGTCATGAATCGATGTGAGCCGAAACGACCAGTGTCCTTTGATGTGGCAATTGCGATTGCGCCCTCCCGGGCGAAAACGTTCGAGAACAGCAAGTCGCCGGCTTCAATGCGGAATAGGCGCTTGCTGCCAATTTCCATGCCCGAGACAGCCGGTTTGTGGAACGTGCCTTTACCGAACGAACGAACCCCGAGTTCTGGATTACTCGCTTTCGGATCAATGGTGACTTCGCGGCGCACCAGTGGCGCGATTTCGGCTAACTTTGGCGGTAACAGACCAAAATATCATTGCAAATAGCAATGAGAAGCAATGGCTTGGCGCGGCAATGTGATAGCCTCCGCCAAAAATCACGAAGCCGCCCTTGTGGCGGCTTCCGTGTGTTTGAGGCGAGCCCTTCAAAAAGGGAGAGAGGACATAAATTCAGATAATTCCCTCCGGCCTCTTTTTCCCTTTTTTGCCCTTGGTCACGGTGCTCACTTCTCCCGCTTGCCGGCAGCTTTCTCCAATCCCGCAAACGGCACACTCCCCGGCGTCATGATCTGCGCAATATCGCGGAACACCGCGTTCGC
>JBDTAJ010000181.1:0-20101 GCA_039924705.1 Rhodanobacteraceae bacterium | reverse complement strand
GACGCCACCGCCATGGTGGAACGACACCCAGGTCGCGCCGCTCGCGGTGTTCAACAATGCATTGAGCAACGGCCAATCCGACACCGCGTCGCTGCCGTCGCGCATCGATTCGGTCTCGCGGTTCGGAGATGCGACCGAACCGGAATCCAGGTGATCGCGGCCAATCACGATCGGCGCTTTCAACTCGCCCTTGCGCACCATCTCGTTGAAGGCGAGGCCCAGCTTGTCACGCTGGCCAAGGCCCACCCAGCAAATGCGCGCGGGCAGGCCCTGGAAAGCAATGCGCTCGCGCGCCATGTCCAACCACGTATGCAAATGCGGATCGTCCGGAATCAATTCCTTGACCTTGGCGTCGGTCTTGTAGATGTCTTCCGGATCGCCGCTCAATGCCACCCAGCGGAACGGCCCGACGCCGCGGCAGAACAGCGGCCGCACGTACGCCGGGACGAAGCCAGGAAAATCGAACGCATTTTTGCAGCCTTCGTCGAATGCCATCTGACGGATGTTGTTGCCGTAGTCGAAAGTCGGAATGCCTTGCTCGTGGAACGCGAGCATCGCCTCGACGTGTTTTTTCATCGACTGCTTGGCCGCATCGCGCACCGCATCCGGCGAACTTTTGCGGCGCTCGAACCAATCCTCCAGCGTCCAGCCCGCCGGCAGATAACCGTTGCCCGGATCATGCGCGGAAGTCTGGTCCGTCACCGCATCCGGCTTGACGCCGCGCTTAATCATCTCCGGCAGCACTTCCGCCGCATTACCAAGCAACGCGATCGACTTTGCTTCGCCCGATTTTGTGTGGCGATCGATGCGCGCCAGCGCGTCATCCAGATCGCGCGCCTGCCCGTCGACGTATTGGGTGCGCAGACGCACGTCGATGCGCGACTGCTGGCATTCGATGATGAGCGAACAGGCGCCCGCGAGCGAGGCGGCCAGCGGTTGCGCGCCGCCCATTCCGCCGAGTCCTGCGGTCAATATCCATTTGCCTTTGAGGTTGCCACCGTAACTTTGCCTACCCATCTCGACGAAGGTTTCGTAGGTGCCCTGCACGATGCCCTGCGAGCCGATGTAGATCCACGAGCCGGCGGTCATCTGGCCGTACATCATCAGGCCCTTGCGGTCGAGTTCGTTGAAGTGCTCCCAAGTCGCCCAGTGCGGAACCAGATTGGAATTGGCGATCAGCACGCGCGGCGCGTCCTTGTGCGTCTTGAACACGCCGACCGGTTTGCCGGATTGCACCAATAACGTTTCATCGTCGCCAAGTTCGCGCAGGCTGCGCAGAATCGCATCGAAACATTCCCAGTTGCGCGCGGCGCGGCCGATGCCGCCGTATACCACCAATTCGGCCGGGTTCTCCGCGACCTCCGGGTCCAAATTGTTCTGGATCATCCGGAACGGCGCTTCGGTCAGCCAACTCCTGCATGAAAGATCACTGCCGCGCGGCGCGCGGATGGCGCGCGTGGTGTCGATGCGGGTAATCCCAATAGAGGTAAAGTCGTTCATGGCGGAATCCCGCTGAATCAGATACCCGATTATGACGCCGGGAGCCGCGCGCCTCCAGCGCGGCAGAAGCGCGCTAGAATCCAGCCGCGCGACCCGCCATAGCGCAACGTTGTCTTCACGCATTCCCAAGAGGCGGTATCCGTCGATCGAAGGAGAAGTGCGATGAGCGAAACGAACCCGCAGTCACGTCGTCGTTTTCTGCACACCGGCCTGGGTTTGCTGGCCGCGTCGGCGTTGGTGCCGCTACACAAGATCGGTGCCTCGCCCGCCAGCCCTGCCACTCCGCAGAACGCGATTTCGCCCGACCTGGCATTGCAACGGCTTATGGCGGGCAATGCGCGCTACGTCGCCAACAAGGTCGATCCCAGAGATTTTTCCCAGGGCCGTGCGGCGCGCGCCAAGGCGCAATATCCGATCGCCGCCATCCTCGGCTGTGCCGATTCGCGTGTGGCGCCTGAACTGATCTTCGATCAGGGACCGGGAGATCTGTTCGTGGTGCGCGTGGCCGGCAACTATCTCAATGGCGACAGCCTGGCCAGCCTCGAATACGCGGTCGGAGTGCTCAACGTGCCCTTGATCATGGTGCTGGGTCATAGCCAATGCGGCGCCGTCAAGGCCACCATCGGCGAGATCAAACATCCCTCCGCGCTGCCTGGCCACATCTGGGACATCGTCGATGCGGTGCGGCCCGGAATCGAAAAATCGATTGGAGTCGGAGGTGGCGACGAGCTCGATCGCGCTATCGAATCCAACGTGGATTACAACGTGGCACGCGTGGGATCCGCGCAACCGATCCTGGCCGAGGCGACGCAGCAAGGCCGGATACATGTGGTAGGCGCGGTCTATGAATTGGCAAGCGGCAAGGTGCAGCTGCGCATGAGTTGAACGGTGGTCGACAGCCGTGTCATCACGAGTACAGCGGCGTGCCGCAATTCAGCGTAATGCGAGTTGTTGGGCGATGGGAGGAATCGCGTTGAAACAGCTGCGTTGCCGGCACTTGCCGCCTTCCGATGCGAGGCGTAGTGTGCCGCGTTGGGGAGTCCATCGCGAGTCAGTGAGGGAGGCAATCCATGCGTACCACACGTTTGATGTGCCGGATCGCGGCCGCCGTTACGCTGATTGTGGTCATGAGCGGAGCGCAAGCCGTCGGCAAGAAGGCGCTCAGCGACGCCCAGATGATCGCCAGCGCAATGCGCGCTGCACCGACGCAAGTGGCCAGGGACGCCACCATCGTCGCGATGGGTGTGGACGGGAAGATGCGCACCTTGCGCGACGGGCACAATGGTTTCACTTGCATGCCGGACAACCCGGCCACGCCGGGGCCGGACCCGATGTGCATGGATAAGAATGCAATGGAATGGGCCGGCGCCTGGATGGCGCATAAACCGCCGACGGCCGGCAAGGTGGGCTTCATATACATGCTGGAAGGCGGCACCGATTTCAGCAACACCGACCCTTACGCGACCAAGCCGAGTTCGATCAACCACTGGATCAAGACCGGCCCGCACGTAATGGTCGTCGGCGCGGATGCCAGCTTCTACGACCAGTACCCGAAAACGTCCGACCCCAACACCAGCATGCCATACGTCATGTGGGCGGGAACCCCATATCAGCACTTGATGGCGCCGGTGAAATAATCAACCTTGCAGGACAAGGCCGGCGCCGGTACCTGACACCGGCGCCGTTGTGTTCCGCAATCGGCTGCGTGCGCATCACCGCGACGCGAGTTGCTCGACCGTGGTGCGGAATCGCGCAGCGATACGCTCCTCGTCGCGATGACGGAAATCGCGCACGACCCATTCGCCATCGACCATCACGTGCTTCACCAACGGCGTGTTGCCGGCGAACACGAAGCTGTCGAGGATATTGCGCTCGTCGCGCGCGGCGAGCAATGGCGAGGCATCGTCGAGCACGATGAAATCGGCGCGCGACGCTGCCACCTTTGCGGCGCCGCTGGCTTCGTCGCTTGCGACCAAGTCAGAAGCCGGCAGTCCCGACGCCTGCGCCCCGCCACGCTGCACCGCACGCCACAAGCTTTCGCCGACACTCGCGCCCGCGTCGCGCGCGGCCACATTGCGCTGTTTCGTGATCAGCCGCTGGCCATATTCCAGCCAACGCAATTCCTCGACCGGCGAGATGGAAATCTGCGAATCGGAACCGATACCGATCGCGCCGCCGGCATCGAGATAATCCGCGAGCGGAAAGATTCCATCGCCCAGATTCGCCTCCGTGGTCGGGCACAACCCGGCGACCGCGCCGGCCTCCGCGATGCCGTGCAATTCATCCTCATCGATATGCGTGGCGTGCACCACACACCAACACGCATCGACATGCGCATGATCGAGCAGCCATCGCACCGGCTGCGCGCCGCGAAGAGCGAGGCACTCCTCGACTTCGCCAAGCTGTTCTGCGATATGAATATGGACAACCCGCCCCCGCGCGAGCGGCGATTCGAGCACTTCGCGCATCGCCGCTTCCGGCACCGCGCGTAGCGAATGCAACGCGACGCCAATGCGCAACATCCGCGATTCATGCACGCACAGGCTCTCCAGCAAACGCAGATACGCCCCGACATCCATGCTGAACCGCCGCTGGCGTTCGCTCAAGGGCCGTCCATCGAACCCGCCGGCCATATACAACACCGGCAGCAGGGTCAGGCCGATGCCCGCCTCGCCCGCGGCTTCGATCAAGGCCAATGACATCGCCGCCGGATCGGCATAGGGTTTGGCGTCCGGCGCATGGTGCAGATAGTGAAACTCGCAGACGTGGCTGTAGCCGGCTTTCAACATCTCCACATACAACTGCGCGGCGATCGTGCGCAATTCGTCCGGGCCGATACGTGACGCAAACGCATACATCGTCTCGCGCCAACTCCAGAAGGAGTCGTCGCCCACGCCCCTGCGCTCCGCGAGTCCCGCCATCGCGCGCTGGGACGCATGCGAATGCAGGTTCGGCATGCCCTGCAAAACAAAACGGCCGAGCGATTCATCGTCACGGCGCGATGCGCCCGATTCGAGCGCATCGACCATGCCGTCTTGTACACGCAGCCGCACATCGCGCCGCCAGCCTTGCGGCGTCCATAGATGATCGGCGTGCAGGGTTTTCGCACTCATCGGTGATCCTCGCATTTCTCGCAGGCTAGCGGCTGCGACCGTATGGCGCCAGCGTGCACCTTGGCGCGCGGCGCGGCGATAATGTCCGCACAGCCAGAAGCCAAGACCGCCCCGCATGAATACTCGTTGGGATCAACTCCTGATCGATTGCCGCCTTGCCACACTGGCCGACAACGGCGCGCCCTACGGCACGGTAGAAAATGCCGCGCTCGGCTGGCGCGATGACGCGATCACTTTCGCCGGACCGATGCACGATTTACCCGGCGCCCCGGATGCGCTCGCGGCAAAAGTTGAACCTCTGCACGGCGGATGGGTCACGCCGGGGCTGATCGACTGCCACACGCATCTGGTGTTCGCGGGAAACCGCGCGGACGAATTCGAGCAACGCCTGCGCGGCGAAGGCTACGAAGCGATCGCGCATGCCGGTGGCGGAATTCTCTCGACCGTAAAAGCGACCCGCGCGGCTTCCGAAGACGCGTTGTTCGAGCAATCGCTGCCGCGCGCGAAGGATTTGATGGCCGGAGGCGCGACCACGCTGGAGATCAAGTCAGGTTATGGGCTGGACATCGAGACCGAATTGAAGATGCTGCGGGTGGCGCGGCGGATCGGCGCGGAACTGCGCATCACCGTGCGCACCACCTTGCTCGCCCTGCATGCGCTGCCGCCGGAGTTCACCGATCGCCGCACGGATTACCTCGCGATGGTTTGCGAGGAACTGCTGCCGGCGGCAAAGCACGAGCATCTCGCCGACGCGGTGGACGCCTTCTGCGAGGGCATCGGCTTCACGCCGAGGGAAGTGCGGCGCGTGTTCGAGCGTGCCCGGGAACTGGATCTGCCGGTCAAGCTGCACGCGGATCAATTGTCCGATCTGGATGGCGCGGCATTGGCGGCACGCTATTACGCGCAATCGGCCGATCATCTGGAATGCACCAACGCCGCCGGCGTCGAGGCGATGGCGGATGCCAGCACCGTCGCGGTTCTGCTGCCGGGAAGTTATTACGCATTACGTGAAATACGACTTCCGCCGGTCGAGGCGTTTCGCAAACATCGGGTGCCGATGGCCATCGCTACCGATCTCAACCCCGGCACTTCTCCGCTGCGTTCGCTGCGGCTCGCGATGTCGATGGCCTGCACACTGTTTCGGCTGACGCCGGAAGAGGCGCTGCGCGGCGCGACGACCAATGCCGCGCGCGCGTTGGGCATGAACGATCGCGGCACGCTGGAAACCGGCAAGCGCGCCGATCTTGTGGTGTGGAATATCGAGCATCCCGCCGAACTTTGTTATTGGATCGGCGGATCACTTGCCGCGCGCGTGTTCGCGGACGGCCGCGAGTGCGAATGAAAAACCCCGGCACGCCGGGGTTTTTCATTCGATGTTTCTTACAGCAATCAACTCGTCTTTTTCGCCGGGGCTCTTTTCGCCGGCGCTTTCTTCACCGCCGGACGCATCGCTGGACGCGCGGCGGTCTTGGTCGGCGACGCCGTTTTCTTCACCGCGGCCTTCGATTTCGGCGAGTGCGGGCGCGCGTTGCCGTGGCTGCCGCGATAAATCTTGCCCTTGCGTGTTTTCCTGTCGCCCTTGCCCATGATCGGTTCCGCCGTGTGTGAACGATGCGCGGCATGGTAGCAGCGCCGCCGCGCGGTGCAACAATGCCTAGGCCCAGCCGATCAGACATCCAATCTGCACCCTCTTTGTGAGTGTGCGTCCGCCTCCCCGTGGTCCATTTGCAAGGTGGCATGGGTGAGATGGAAGCGTTCGTGCAGCATCGCTTCGATTTCGCGGCGCTTGTCGTGACAGTCCACCTCATGGCTCACAAATACATGTGCGGAAAGCGCCGGCATGCCGGAGGTCACTTCCCATACATGCAAGTCTTCCAGGCGGTTGATCGCCGGCAGTGCGGCAATCGCTTCGCCGATCGTTTCCGGGTCCAACCCAGGCGGCGCGGCCTCCATGAAAATGTGGCCGGAATCGCGCACCAGCCCGTAACCGGTTTTGAGCATCAGGCCCGCGACCACAAGTGCCGCCAAGGCATCCAGCCGGTTCCAGCCGGTGCGCCAGATGATCGCGCCGGCGACGGCGGTGGCGATGAAAGCATAAAGATCGGTGAGGATATGCTGAAAGCTGCCTTCGATATTGAGGCTTTGCCGATTTGCCTTGCCCATGACCCACACCGCCACCAAATTGATGGCTATACCGGCAAGCGCCGTCAAGGCAACCAGCGCGCCCTCCACGATCGGCGGATGGATCAGTCGCCGGATCGCCTCGAACACGAACCATGCGGCCAGCAACAGCAGGGTGATGCCGTTTGCTTGCGCGCTCAGGATCTCCGCGCGCCTGAAGCCATAAGTGAAGTTGCCGCCGGCCGGACGCGCCGCCAATCGGATCGCGAACAGTGCCAGCCCGATCGAACCGGCATCGGTCAGCATGTGACCGGCGTCGGAGATCAAGGCCAGCGATGAAGCAAGGATACCGACCGCGACTTCGAGCGCCATTAAGCCAAGCAACAAGGCCAGTGCGATCGCAAGATAGCGTTTGTCGGCATCTCGATTGACGGCGTGCGCGTCGTCGTGATGAGCGCAACCGTGATCGTGCGGCGAAGCGGGGGTCATTGTTGGATGCTAGAAAAACACCGCGGCGTTACACAATCACCCGGTGGCATGCTTGCAATGCGGCCCATGCACGTGCCGGTGCGTCAATACCAGATTGATGATGTGTGCGCTGGCCACCAGCACGCCACCGCAGACCACGAGCCCCGTGTGCAGCCACTCGTGGTGCTCGATATCGATAAGGATGCCCGACAGCAGTAGCGCGATGCCCGGCACCATCAGGAACAATGCGTGCCGTTTGCGATGGCGGCGATACGCGGTGAGGATCGTGACCGACGCCAGCGCCGCCGCGCAGGCCACGAAGATGCGCTCGAACCGGTGATCGGCGAGAAAGCCCAGGCCCAGCAGTGGTAGTGCCGCCAGCACGAACGGCAGCATCACGCAGTGGATCGCACACAGGAACGACGCGGTCGCGCCGACACGATCGGCGATCACCGCGAGTTCCGGCGCACGCGGCGCCGCGATGGCACCATCGGCCAATGGCATCGATTGCGGGCGCAGCTCCATCGAAATTCGAAATCCTTGAGACTCGGCTCAATGTAATAGTATAACATTTATTGCGCCGCGACGAGCGGTATCGCAACGATTCGCATCCTGGGGGAAAGGGACTCAGGCGCGGCAGGCGCGGCAGACGCCGTGCACTTCCAGCGTCTGCGCCTTGGCGCGGAAGCCGAAACTCTGCGCGCGTTGCTCGATCAACCCCGCAACGGCGCCGCCGTCGCACAATTCGGTGGCGCTGTCGCAGATGTCGCAGATCAGGAACGGCACCTGGTGCGCCTGCGCCGGGTGCTCGCAGGAAACAAAGGCGTTGATCGATTCCAGCTTGTGGATGAAGCCGTTGTCGAGCAGGAAATCGAGCGCGCGATAGACCGTCGGCGGCGCCGCCGCGGCGCGATGATCGCGCAGGGATTCCAGGAGATCGTAAGCCTTGACCGGCTTGTGCGCCTTGGCGATCAGCACCAGCACTTCGCGGCGCAACGGCGTCAGGCGCAGGCCACGCGCCGTGCATTCGCGCTCGACCTCGCGCACGAAGCCGGCGGCGTCGTGGTGATGTTGGTGATGAGGTTGTCTGCGTACGGCGGCCATAACCGCATTCTACCGTTTGCGCGTCAACGGCGCGTTCGCTTTGCGTTGTGCGATACCTGCGCCGGGCGGGAACGCCCACAGCGTAAACCAACCGATCGGGCCGAGCACCAGCGCCAGCCCGATGCCTAGCCAGATCCGTCCGCGCCACCAGCCCAGCACCGCGCCGACCACCACGCTCAACACTGTGAACCAGAACAGCGGCCACCATGGCACCAGCGCCATGATGTTGGCGAAGATACGCAGGAATGCGCCCGGCGCATCCGGATCGACGCCTTGGGTGATCTTTTGCAGCAATTCGTCCATGGATCAGGCTTGAGCGCGCGCGATCGCGTCGTCGATCCGCCGCAGCGCTGTGTCGCGTCCCGCCAGATAAATCGTGTGTTCGATCGAGGGCGACACCTGCGTGCCGGTCATCGCCACCCGCAGCGGCTGCGCGACCTTGCCCATGCCGACGCCGGCACCCGCCGCCAGTTGCTCGATCGCCGCATGGATCACCTGCGGCGACCATTCCGCGAGCGAGGCGAATGTCGCGTGCGCGGCTTGCAACAATGCTGCGGCGCCGGCCGCGCGCAGGTGCTTCGCAACCGCTTTCTCGTCCCACTGCTCGATCGGCGCGTACCAGATCTTCGCACGCTGCGCCATCTCCTTGAGCGTCTGCACGCGGTCGCGCAACGCTATCACCACTTCCACCATACACGGACCGGACGCGGGATCGATGCCAAGCCGTCGCATGTGCCAGGCCAGTTCGCGCGCGACGTCCAGAGGGTTGTCGTTTTTCAAGTACTGTTGGTTGAGCCAGCCGAGCTTAGCCAGATCGAAGCGCGACGCCGATTGGTTGACATCGGCGATGTCGAACAGCTCGATCATCTCGTGAATCGAAAAAATCTCCTGATCGCCGTGCGACCAACCCAGACGCACCAGATAATTGAGCAGCGCGTGTGGCAGGTAACCGTCCTCGCTGTACTGCATCACGCCCAACGCGCCGTGGCGCTTGGACAGTTTCTGCCCGTCCGCGCCCAGGATCATCGGCAGATGCGCGAAACCCGGCACCGGTGCATTCAGCGCGTGATAGATGTTGATCTGACGCGGCGTGTTGTTGACATGGTCGTCGCCGCGGATCACCTGCGTGATCCGCATGTCGATGTCGTCGACCACCACGGCGAAATTGTAAGTCGGGGAGCCGTCCGAACGAACGATCACCAGATCGTCGAGTTCCGCGTTGTTCCATTCCACCCTGCCCTTGACCGCGTCGTCGAACACCACGCTGCCGCTCGCCGGATTCTTGAAGCGAATCACGCGATTTGGATCATCGCGATATGGTTCGTTGCGCTCGCGAGACGCGCCGCTGTAGCGGGGTTTTTGACCCGCAGCCATCGCCGCCGTGCGCATCGCCTCGATTTCGTTCTTCGACTCGTAGGCGTAATACGCCTTGCCGGCGTCGAGCAATTGCTGCGCGACTTGGCGGTAGCGATCCATCCGTTGAGCTTGGAAGATCGGCCCTTTGTCGTGATCCAGCCCCAGCCACGCCATCCCGTCGAGAATGGCCTGCACCGCGGCGTCGGTCGAACGCTCGCGGTCGGTGTCCTCGATCCGCAGGATGAATTGGCCCCGCGCGTGCCGCGCCTGTAGCCAGCAATACAGCGCGGTGCGCGCGCCGCCGATGTGCAGATAGCCGGTCGGACTGGGGGCAAAGCGGGTACGGACGGTCATCGTGCAAAAAAATGGCGGAGGGGATAGCGGAAAGTGTAGCGGAAGCGGAACGGCCGACTCTTGATGCGAATCATTCTCCCACTGGAACCGCCACCGCATCGCCCCCATGATTCGGTGATGTCCGGCACACCTTCCGATCCGAATCCCGCCGACGCCAAACCCGATGGCGGCGTGACCCCGCATGCGACCGCCGCACCGCGCAGCGAGGACGAAACCTCGACCACCACGGAGACCGCCGCCGACGCACGCCCGACATTCACCGGCGAGCGCCGCGTATTGCGGATGCTGTGGCCCTACATCCGCAGCTTTCCGGGCCGGATGTCGATCGCCGCCGCGCTGCTGATCGTCTCCAAGGTCGCCACCATCGGCGTACCGTTGTCGTTGAAGGCGATCGTCGATCACCTCGATCCGCGCATCGCGCTGCTGAGCGTGCCGATCGCGCTGATCGCGGGTTACGGTTTGCTGCGCCTGATCGGCACACTGTTCGGCCAATTGCGCGACACGGTGTTCGAGCGCGTCAGCCAGCGCGCGATGCGTTCGTCGGGACTCGACGCGTTCCGTCATTTGCACAAGCTCTCGTTGCGCTTTCATCTGGACCGCCATACCGGCGGCGTCGGTCGCGATATCTCGCGCGGCACCCGCGGCGTCTACAACCTGCTGGGCTGGGTGGTGTTCAACATCGTGCCGACGCTGGTCGAGATCGCGATGGTCACCGCGTTGTTGCTGCGCGAACTGGACTGGCGCTATGCCGTGATCACGCTGGCGACGATGACCGTGTACATCATCGCGACCATCTGGATCAGCGAATGGCGCACCGCCGGCGTGCGCGCGATGAACGAGGTGGAAAGCCTTTCCAACGCGCGCGCGGTGGATAGCCTGCTCAATTACGAGACGGTCAAGTATTTCGGCAACGAGGAGTTCGAGGCGCGGCGTTACGACGCCGATCTGCGCCGCTACGAAGACGCGGCGGTCAAGACCGAAGTCTCGCTGGCTGTGTTGAACGGGGTGCAGGCACTCGTCATCGCAATCGGCTTGACCATCCTGATGGCGATGGCCGCGGCCGGGGTGGTCGCGCACAAGCTCAGCGTCGGCGACCTGGTGCTGGTCAACACGCTGTTGCTGCAATTATCGATTCCGCTCAACATGCTCGGCTTCACCTATCGCCAGATCAAGCAGGGCGTCATCGACATGGAGCGCATGTTCGCGCTGCTGGACGAACATGCGGAGATAAGCGACGCGCCGGGCGCGCAACCACTGCAAATTCGCGGCGGCGCACTGCGTTTCGAGCACGTCTCGTTCCACTACAACCCGGATCGCGCGATCCTACACGATATCGATTTTGTGGTGCCGTCGGGCAAAACCGTGGCGGTGGTCGGCGCGACCGGCGCGGGCAAATCCACGCTGTCGCGATTGCTGTTTCGCTTCTACGACGTGACCGCCGGACGAATCCAGATCGATGGTCAGGACATCCGCGCCGTCACGCAGGAGAGCCTGCGCGCAGCGATCGGGATCGTGCCGCAAGACACGGTGCTGTTCAACGACAGCATCTATTACAACATCGCGTACGGACGCACCGACGCCACGCGCGAGGAAGTCGAGGCCGCCGCGCGCGCGGCGCATATCCACGACTTCGTGCGTTCGCTTCCGCAAGGCTACGAAAGCCAAGTCGGCGAACGCGGTTTGAAATTGTCCGGCGGCGAGAAGCAGCGCGTGGCGATCGCGCGCGCGTTGTTAAAACGCCCGGCGATCCTGGTATTCGACGAGGCGACCAGCGCGCTGGACACGCGCACCGAAAGGTGATCCAGGCGGAACTCGCCGACATCGCACGTGGCCGCACCACGCTAATCGTGGCGCATCGGTTGTCCACGATCATCGAGGCCGACGAGATCCTGGTGCTCGATCGCGGCCGCATCGTCGAGCGCGGCAATCATGCGCAATTGCTGGAGCGCCGCGGCCGTTATGCCGTGCTTTGGGAAATGCAGGCGCGCCAGCCGCAGGCGATTGCCGATCCGCTCGCGGTTGCCTGATGGCCGTTCGCAGGTCACGACACGTTCGTTTACGTTTGACCGGCCCGCGCCAACGCGCAGCGGCACGATTGCTGCTTGGATTGTAGGCACCAAGCTGTTCAATTCGATGGGATGGTTACAATATGGCCGCACTCGCATCGCATGCCGTCACGCGGAAGCCAGGGATGAGCCGCCTGAAGATCGCATTGTCCGAACTCGAAACCGTCGATGCGGATCTTTTTCGCGCCTCGTTGGCGCGGCTCGTCAATCGACTCTCGCACCATTGGGAATGGGCCGACCTCGCGCGCGCCGATCTGGTGATCGTCGACATGGACAGCCTGTTCGGTCACATGGCCTGGCTGAAAGCGCACGGCGCGGGCAAGCAGGTGATCACCTTCGCGCGTTCCGGCACCGTGCACGGCTCGGACCTCGTGCTCGGCAAACCGCTGGACGACGATGCGTTCGCCGCGGTGCTGGAACAAGCCGCGCAGACAATCGCCGCGGGTAGCGCGGATGATCGCGATGAGGATACGTTGCAACCGGCGCCGTCTGAATTCCAGGCCTCTGTACGCCCTGCGTTCAACGCAGTTTCACTGCAACTGGAACCGCAACACATCCAGCCACCGCCGCGTTCGCGCAGTAAACCCGTCGCGGTGATGGATCTGGCCGCGGCCGGGGATGTTCCGCCACCGCCAGCCGCCACGCAGCTCGAACCCGTTGCGGCGTTCGTTCCCGCGCCCGCGCCGGAACTCGAACCGGAGCCCGTCAATGTCGCCGAGGCGATATTGATGCATCCGCCGACCACGGCGATGCGCGTGGAAGGCACGGAACTCGTGATCGATCCGCCGCGCGATGTCTATTACGCCGACGCCACTTTGAAATCACTTACCGAACCGCTGCAACGCGCGCCCGACGCGCTGCAACCATTGGATGGCGCTGCATTGGAAACCGCGCGTCAACGCAAACCGCAACCGCTGGCGCGTTTGCGCTGGTTTGCCGGCCTTACCGCCGCACCCGGTATGCTGGCGCGTGGCCTGCGCGACGACGAGCGTTACAAGCTGACGCGCTGGCCGCAGACCGAACGCGAGTTCCCGCGCCAATTCCGGATCGCCACCGCGATGATGAAGGAAGCCGCGACACCGGCCGACCTCGCCGCCGCCTGCGGCGTACCACTGGCCGATGTAATCGACTACATCAACGCCAGCCGCGCCGCAGGTTGGCTTGCGGTGGAGCGCGATGAGCCGCCGCCGGTCGAAGAGGAATCGCAGCAGCGCGGCGCCGCTTTGCTGTCGCGGTTCCGCAAACCGTTTGGGCGATGATGGACGGCTGCTTGCGCCCTCGCGTTTGCTTGAACACGCATTGAGCGCGGCGCGGCCGGCCGTAATAACGCGCTGCCGCCGCATCAATGCGAAATCGCGCCTGAACTCGAGGGCGTAGCCGGATTGGTCAAGGTCGAGGCCGGCGCAGGTGCGGCGTGACCGTGATCGCCCATCTCAGCGCCCGGCATTTCTTCGTTGCCCGCGCTCGCCGCCATCTGCTTGAATTGTTCGGCGCTCAGGCTCGGCAGCTTGCGCACGAACGCGACCATGCTCCAGATTTTCTGGTCGTCGTGGGTCAAGCCCCACGCCGGCATCCCGCTCATCTTGATGCCGTGCTTGATGAACCAGAAAGCCTCGGCCGGATTGTCGATGCCGCTCTTGGCCAGATTCGGCGGCTTCGGATAGAGACCGGTGCGCAACTCGCTGTCACTCATGCCCGGCGCCATATGGCAACCGACACACATCTCGGCGTAGTGGCCGGCACCTTCGGTGATCAGCGCCGGATCGTCGAGATTCGGCACCGTCACGTTGCCGTCGCGCTGGGCGATCGAGTGATCGCGCAACGCGCCAATCAATTGTTTCGTCACCGGCCAATGCGGCGAATCGGCGCCGATGTTGTAGGTACCGGAATAAATGAAGGCCGCGGCGGCGATGATGAAAATGACCGCCCACAGGATCAGCGCTCCGATGAACCGCATGTCGATCTCCATTATTTTTTGCGATCATCCCGGATCGCGAGGATCAAAAAGCGGCCAAACTACCAAAGCCGCCATTCATGGCCAAGAGCTCCGTGGACAAGAGCTCCGTCGCCGTCACTTTCAATGGACGCTGGAAGCACACGCGCAAACCGGGCATATCATCGTTTGCAAGTCTACGCCAACGCAAGGCGCAAATCCGCGCGGGATCTCGCAATGCAACCGCGATCCCGATTGTGCGCCCGTCAATTCCCAACGCCAACACGGCATTGTTAGACTGATGGGTGGCTTGCCCACTTTTTTTGATCCATCCGGGATCGTTCATGCGCCTAACCCTGATGCCTCTGGCGCGCACCTTCGCCGTGCTGATGCTCGGATGTCTGCCACGAGCCGCGCAAGCTTGCACGACCTACGGCTGCACGCTCAGCACCGATGCGGCGACAGGTTATACCGCGCAATCCGGTTGGCGCGTCAGCGTCGAATACGTCTATCTCGATCAGGATGAGTTGCGCCACGGTAATGGTAATGCCTCGCCAGAGCAGGTCGTCGATCAACCATCCGATCCCTCGCTCGGCGGCGGCGAAATCGAGAAAAACACCACCAATCGCTATCTCAATCTCACGTCGGCTACCGCCCCAATGCGAATTGGGGTTTCACGCTGCTGCTGCCTTACGTGCAGCGCGATCACTCGACGTACGGCATGCAAAGCCAGCCGTTTTCTGCCGCCGAGATCGCGCCGTACCAGATCAGTCGCACCAGCGTTTCCGGTTTGGGCGACATCAAGCTCTTCGCCAGCTACCAAGGCTTTCTGCCCACGCACAATTTCGGTTTGCAGGCGGGCGTCAAATTGCCGACGGGGCAATACGGCGGCGAGACCGATGACGGTGCCGTCGTTGGTCATCCCGTGTTCTTCAAGTCCGGCCCGCTGGCCCGACAATCGCTAGACACCAGTTTGCAAGCTGGCACCGGCAGCACCGATCTGATCGTCGGCGCGTATTATTTTCATCCCATCAAACAGAACTTCGATACCTACGTCAACGGCCAATTCCAGGCGGCAGTGTCCGAGCGTCTGGACACGCCGGGCGCCGAATACCGTCCCGGCAATCAGGCCACGGTGACTGCGGGGCTGCGTTATGAGGCGCACGCGAACTGGGTGCCGCAGTTGCAGCTCAATCTGCTGCACAAGAGTGCCAATCAGGGCGCGCTCGCTGACCGGTCGAATACCACAGGCACGGTCGCCTATCTCAGCCCCGGCATCAGTGCGAGTATCCGCCATAACTTGCAGGTCTACGGCTTTCTGCAGGTGCCGGTCTACAGTCACTTTGTAGTGACCGTGGTGCCTTCGCGCCAGCGCAGGATCGGGCCCGGCAGCAATCCGTTGACGGTGGTGGCGAATCGCGGCGCGCCGGTGAAGTCGGCCGGCGATTCCGTAACGTCCAGCGCGAAATTGGTGCCGGATAGCACGGTCGATTGGCCGCTGCTTTGCAATGCCCACGTTGGCTTATTCCAGGCACCCAGCGCGACGGCCGCGCCGCCCAGCGCCAGTCCCTGCACGAAACGGCGACGCGCAAAATCCATCGCCGGCAATATCGGAGGTGACTGACGATCTTTCATGGTCGGCTCGCGAACAGCGCGGTCGACATGCTATCCGGTATGCGAGCGCAACGATAAACAAAACGCCACTACCCTGTCGGCATGAATTATCGCCACGTCTTCCACGCCGGCAATTTTGCCGACGTGTTCAAACACGCCATCTTGCTCGCGCTGCTGGATGCGCTGACGCACAAGGACACGCCGCTGTGTTATCTGGAAACACATGCCGGTCGCGGGCGCTATCCGCTCGACGACGCGCAGGCATTGCAGACCGGCGAATGGCACGATGGGATCGGGCATTTCTTCGATGCGCCGGAAATCCCGAAACCGTTGCAGCGTTACATCGAAGCGATACGCGCGCTCAATCCCGATGGCGCGTTGCGCGCTTATCCAGGCTCGCCGCTGCTGGCCGCGCGAGCCCTGCGCGAAAACGATCGGCTGGTGCTTTGCGAATTGCAGGACGATGAAGTCGACGCGCTCCGCGCGTTGTTCCGCGAGGACCAGCGCGCGCACGTGCACCATCGCGATGGTTATGCGGCCATGAACGCGCTGCTGCCGCCGCAGGAGAAACGCGGCGTGGTGTTGATCGACCCGCCATTCGAGGCGCAGGCAGACGAATTCCACGCGATCGAAGCCGCATTAACCAAGGCGTATTCGCGCTGGCCGACCGGCGTCTACGCGGTCTGGTATCCGATCAAGCGCCGCGCGACGATCATGCCGTTCCAGCGTTGGCTGGGCACGCGCGCGTTCAAGAACGTCTTGCTGGCGGAATTGCTGATCCGGCCAGACGATTCACCGTTGCGACTCAATGGTTGCGGCATCGTGATCGTCAATGCGCCATGGCGGTTCGATGCGACGCTGGCCGCGTTATTGTCCACCCTGAAACCGCTACTGGTGCAGGCACCCGGCGCGTCGCACCGGCTTCAATGGCTCGCACGCGAATAGCCCGCTCCTGCGCAATCAGACAATAGTCCCCGGCGGCGTGCGCCGCGCGACGATCAGCACGCCCGCGTAATAGCAAATGTAATAGCCGACCAGCAAGCCGAACAGCGCGAGCGTCAGCGGGCTTTTCTGATACGCCGCGAACGGTGACGTTGGTCCCATTGTCTGCCCCGCCGCCTGCATCCCCGGCATCACCACCACGAAGCGATAAACGATGCGCGCCGCCAGCAACGCGGTGATAGCGATGCCGAACCAACTGTGCGGAATGTAGTGCACGCCATCGGGTTCACGCTCGAAGCGCGTCAGCCGCAGGCCCCACCAACCCAGCGCGACGCCGGCGACCAGACCGCCCAAGTCGGCGGTCAACGTTCGCATATCCGCCAACGACACGATCACTGTCAGCGCGCCGACGATCGCCAGGATGACGATGCGGGTGGTCATCCGTTTCGGCTGCACCGGCTGGCGGCCGAAATTGCGGCGCGCGCGCCGGGACATCATGAGCGCGATCAGCGCGATCGCAACAGCCAGCGTCATGGCGTGCGGAGAAAGGGTCATGTCGGTGTCCGATCGGGCGCGTTGCGAGGCCGCGACATCTTAACCCAGGTTCGTCGGATTTCTTGCAAACCGCTTCACGGCAATCAGTGTATAACCGCGTCGAATACATCGTCGCCCGACAACAGGAGTAAGGACATGCGCATCAACGCTATGGATGTTCTGTCGCGCCGGTTGCCGCGCGCGCTGGCGTTTCTTTTCGCCGCGTTGCTGCTCGGCGCCTGCGCACCGGCGCCGATTTACAAGACGGATTCGTCGATCGTGACCGCGACGCCAAGCCAGGTTGCCGCCGCGCCGGATCGATACCGCGATCGCCGAGTTATCTGGGGTGGACGGATTGTCGCCGTGCGCAATTTGCCCGGCCATAGCGAAATCGAGATGCTCGGTCTTCCGCTGGATCCCTCGCAGCGCCCGCGGCTCGATCAACCCGCCGGTGGGCGTTTCATCGCGATCATGCCCGGCTTCGTCGAACCCATGGATTATCCGCCCGGCACGCTGATGACGCTGCGCGGGCGCATCAATGGCACACGCATGGGCAAGGTCGGCGAAGCCGACTACGCGTTCCCGCTGGTGCGCAGCGAAGACGCGCATCGCTGGACGCCGGAGGCAATGCAAAGCCGCAAACCCAATATCCGTTTCGGCGTGGGAGTGGGTTATATTGGCGGGATACGTTAGTACGCATCCCTGCGTGTGAAAGCGGCCATCCTTGGCCGCACTTTTCACGCCCGATTCAATCATCGTTGTCCGGCTCGAAAAAACTCCAACGCACTTGCGGAAACTTCGCGCGCAATTCGCGCTCGACCCGATTGATCGCATCGATCAGCGCGCGTGCACCGCCATCGTCCACCGACACCCGCATGCGCGCCTTGGTCGCGACCATGATGCCCGGCCCCAGTTGCAACGTGATGAGGTTGTAGACCTTCGCGATTTCGACATGGTGCTCCAGAAACGCGCGGATCTCCCCGCGCACCACCGGGTCCGCGCTGGAGCCGATCAACAACGCCTTGACCTCGACCGCGAGCACCACCGCGATGACGACCAGCAGCGCGCCGATCGCCAACGAGCCGCACGCGTCGTAGACCGGGTTGCCGGTGAACATGGTCGCCAGCACCGCGATCAGCGCGAAACTCAAACCCAGCAGTGCGGCCAGGTCCTCGCCGAAGATCACCAGCAATTCGCTGGAGCGGCTGACCCGGAACCAGCGCCACAGCGGCATCCCGCCGCGTGCCTTGTTGACCTCGCGCAGGCAGCCGTGCATCGAGAACGCTTCCGCGATCACGCCGAACAGCAGCACGCCGACCGCGAGCCACGCCCCGCGCAACGGTTCGGGATGCGATAACTTGTGCAGACCCTCGTAAATCGAAACCATGCCGCCGACCGAGAACAGCAGCATCGCCACCAGGAACGACCAGAAGTACAACGCATTGCCCTCGCCCAGAGGATGCTCCGGCGTGGGTACGCGCTTGGCCTGACGCATGCCCAGCAGCAGCAGGCACTGATTGCCGCAATCGGCCAGCGAATGCACAGCCTCCGCGGCCATCGAGCCGGATCCGGTCGCCAGCGCCGCGATCAGCTTGGTCACGAAAATCGCGAAATTGGCGCCGAGCGCGAGCAGGATCGCGCGCAGTGAACTCGGCTGATCGGAGCCGGTGTGTCCTGACATAGGTTGTTTCCCCTCGATGCGCAGGACGGGATTCTAGCGTTTCGCCGCGCGCTACACTGCGCATCTTGTCTTTCTGCTGGGCGCCACGCGCTCCCGGCAGCGTTTTGCTTTCGCGAGCCTGCCGATGACTTTCTTCGATTTTCCCCTGCCGCCGCTGCCGCGCGGCGCCCATCAACGCAAGACCTGGGACCAGCCCGCCGGTTCTTCGCTCGCGCTGTTGCTGGCGCAAATATCGCGCGAACGCGCAGGCCCAACGGTGATGATTGCGCGCGACACGCACGCCGCGCGCAATCTGGAGGACGAACTGCGCGTATTCGCCGGCGACCTGCCCGTGCTGCATTTCCCCGATTGGGAAACCCTGCCCTACGACTTGTTTGCGCCGCATCCGGAAATCGTCTCGCAACGGATCGCCACTTTGTACCGGCTCCCTGCCGTGCAACGCGGCCTATTGGTGGTTCCGGTCGCGACATTGATGCAGCGTCTCGCGCCGCGCAGCCATATTGCTGGTTTCGGATTGTCGCTGACGCGCGGTCAGCGATTCGATCTCGCCGCCGAGCAGCGACGACTGGAGTCTTCCGGCTATCGGCACGTTCCGCAGGTCAACGAGTCCGGCGATTTTGCTGTGCGCGGCGCGCTGATCGACATCTTCCCGATGGGCGCGAATGAACCATATCGCGTGGAACTGCTCGACGAGGACATCGATTCGATCCGCAGCTTCGATCCGGAAACCCAGCGTTCGCTGCACCAAGTGGATATAGTCGAGCTGCTGCCGGCGCGCGAATTTCCGTTGACCGAGGAGGCGACCAAATCTTTTCGCGAACGCCTGCGCGAGCGTTTTCCGATCGATGTGCGCCGTTGTCCGCTCTATCAGGATTTGAAACAGGGCGTGTCGCCAGCTGGCATCGAATATTACCTGCCGCTGTTTTTCGAGCGCACCGAAACGCTGTTCGATTATCTTGCTGGTGACGCGCTGTTCGTGTTGGGTGAAGGCGCGCTCGAGGCCGCCGAACATTTCTGGGCGCAGACCGGCGAACGTTACGACCAGCGCGCACATGACATCGAGCGGCCGATCCTGCCACCGGCCGAGCTGTATCTGCCGCCGCAGTCTCTGCGCGAACACTTGAACAACGTACTGCGCATCGATCTGGCCACTTCCGATATAAACGTACCGGCATATGACCCGCGCGCTGCCGACACCGGCACGCGCGCCGCGCCGGACCTGCGCGGCGATCATCTGCACGGCGCGTTTTCACAGCGTCTGCGCGGGTTCCTCGACGATTCGAAGGATTGCGTCTTGATTGCCGCCGATTCCGCG
>JBDTAJ010000180.1:0-14505 GCA_039924705.1 Rhodanobacteraceae bacterium | reverse complement strand
GATGTCGCCGCGTATGGACAGCGTGCTCGGCTGGCTGGTCGATCTGGTGGGGGGGAGGCAATCCGCGCGCACCATCCATTTTTTACTGGCGATGGGTTTCGTCGCTTTTTTCCTGATCCACATCTTCGAGGTGATCGTGAGCGGCGTCGGCAACGAATTGCGTTCGATCATCACCGGCCGTTTTTCGATCGAGAAGGAGCGCGACGATGAGCACGAATGACGAGCGCCGCCATTTCCTGCGCAATGCGCTGGCCACGACCGCTGCGCTGTTGCTGGCCGGCTGCGATCAGTTGTCGCAGACGCAATGGGTTCCCAAAGTGCTGGGCAGCGCCGAACACCTTTCCCACGCGGTGCAGCGCGTCCTGGCACCGCACGCAGCGCTGGCAAGCGAATACAGCGCGGTTGAGATCTCGCCGGCGTTCCGCCCCAACGGCAGCACCGACCCGCAGACACCACAATATCTTTCGCTCGCGGCAACCGGTTTTCGCGATTACAAACTCGACGTCGGCGGCCTGGTCGGGCATCCGTTGTCGCTGTCGCTCGAACAATTGCGCGCGATGCCCGCGCGCACCCAGATCACCCGCCACGATTGCGTGGAGGGCTGGAGCGTGATCGGCAAGTGGACCGGCGTGCAACTGTCGCGCGTGCTCGAGTTGGCTAAACCCGCCGACAACGCGCGCTACGTGGTGTTCCGTTGTTTCGACCGCATGCAGGACGGCGGTCTCGAGGGCGGCACGCCTTACTACGAAAGCGTCGGTATGGACGACGCTTATCATCCGCAAACGCTGCTCGCGTATGCGCTCAATGATCAGGCGTTGCCGATCGCCAACGGCGCGCCGCTGCGCGCGCGAATCGAGCGCCAGCTCGGCTACAAGATGGCGAAATACATTTCCGGCATCGAGCTGGTCGACTCGCTGCGCGGCATCGGCGGCGGCGGCGGCGGTTACTGGGAAGACCAAGGTTATGAGTGGTACGCAGGGATTTAGGAAACTTCCGTGCAGCCTTTCTAAAACTGCACGCCGGCGAGGAGCATGGTCTCGCCGAGGTTCTTGCCGTTACCCAGCAGGTGCGCATTCGAAATGTGGCGCGCCAGCAATACATAGCGCGAGCGCTGCCAGCTCACACTGGTCATGAATTCGAAGCGACTGCTGAGCGCATCGGTGCGTGTGCTGGTAGCGACGATCTGCTCGCTGACGAACAATCCTTGAGTACTCCCATAGCGCACGCCGCCGCCGGCCAGAAAAACATTCCGGTCGAGGTCGTGCACATCGGTGCTGCGCGAGCCGATGAATCCCGCGCTGGCAATCGGCGCGAAATGCGCGTGACCGTCGTCCGCCGGCGTGCCGGCAGCACTAAAGAACAACGCAGGCGTCCAACGTACCCCCGCGGTGGCGCTGGCCCCCGCAGTCAGGTCGAAATCGGCCGCATGCGCGAACGCGGCGGTCGCCAATGCCAACCCGATAGTCAGACACAACCGCGATATTCCCTTTCGCATGAGGTTTGTTCCCTTGGCAATGGCGCCGAAGGATAACCGGCGGCGATCAAGAATGTGTGATGTCGAAGGCCGCCATAAGCCGCACAGTTGTCGGTTTATTTCTGAGTAGATAATAGTTGCCTTGACAATTATTGCTGCGGCCACATAATACGCGACATGAGCAGACAACCCGGCTCCAGAGCCGTTCCCAATCCCGCCGCTCCGTTCCAATTGTGCTCGCTGATCGGGCGCATCCGCGCCGAACTCGTCGTCCGGATCGAACAGGAACTGATCGAGCACGGTTTCGAGCTTTCCTTCAGCCAGTATCTGGCTTTGAAGAAGCTCGGGGCCGAAGGGCCGATGACCGCCGGCGAGCTGGCGCGCGCGATGCGCCACAACCCCGGCGCGTTCACGCGGATCCTGGACAAGCTGGAACAGCTCGATTACTTGCGACGGGTGCCAGACTCAACGGATCGTCGCACCTTGCGCATCGAACTGACCGAGTCCGGCCGTACGTTGTGGAAGCGTATCAACGCCTGCGGCGAACGCGCCGCCGAGCGCGCGCTGCACGACAGCAGCGACAAGCAGCGCGCGCAATTGCACGCGCTGCTCAGCCGTGTACTCGACAATTTGCGTGCGGAGGACTGATCGATGTCCGTGATCGCATCACTCGCTGCCTCGACCAAGGTGACACGCCGTTTCGTCAAGCTCGCAGCGATCGCGGCGCTGGCCGGCTGCGCCAGCATGCATGGCCTGCGACCACAAGAACATCCGCTCGATACCGACTCGTTGCGGGCACAGCGCAGCCTTTCCGGCATGACCCTCTCGCCGGCAGCGTGGCCGAAACAGGATTGGTGGAAGACGTTCAACGATGCGCAACTCGACAGGCTCGTCGACGAAGCGCTGGCCGGCAATCCGGACCTCGCCGCGGCGCAGGCGCGTGCGCGCAAGGCCGAGGCGGTGGCGGGCGCTGCGGAAGCGGCGCGCAAGCCGTCGCTCGGCGCGCTGGCGGGCGCGGCCGGCGCGCGCATTCCGGAGACCTTGTTCCCACCGCCGATGGGCGGACATTTCGGCGTTACCCAATACGGCATCCTCGACTTCAAATGGGATTTCGACTTGGGCGGCGGCAAACGCGCCGGATGGCAAGCCGCACTCGGCGAAGCTCGCGCGAGCGAAGTCGAGGCGCAAGCCGCACGCATGATGTTGTCCGCCGATGTGGTGAGCGCTTATGCCGCGCTCGCCGATGCTTATGTCCAGCAAGACTTGGCGCAGCAGGCATCGCAGCGAGCGCGGACCTTCGGCGATCTGACTGCGCAGCGCGTCAAGGCCGGCATTGACAGCCGTTTCCAGTCGGCCCAGATCGATGCGGAAACCGCCGACGCGCAGGCGCAACTCGCGGCCGCCGACAACAGCGTGCACGGTTCCGGCATCGCACTGGCGGTTCTGATCGGGCGCGGCCCGGATCGCGCGTTGGCTATCGCGCGACCGCATCAGTTGCCGGCGAATTCGTTGGCGCTGCCTTCCGATCTGCCCTCCAACCTGCTCGGCCGACGTCCGGATATCGTCGCTGCGCGTTGGCGCGTCGAAGCCGCGGCGAGCAACATCAAAGCCGCGAAGGCCGCGTTTCTTCCCGACGTCAGCATCACCGCACTGGCGGGTCTGGTCGCCGGCCCCGGCGCCAGCCTGTTGCAGGCCTCCGCCGGTTTGTACAGCATCGCGCCGGCGCTGAGTCTGCCGATTTTCGATGGCGGCAAGCGGCGCACCAATCTCGCCGGCAAGGACGCCGATTACGATCTTGCCGTCGCGCAGTACAACAAGACCGTGATCGGTGCGATCAACGAAGTCGCCGAACGCGTCGACAATGTGCGCGCGCTCGACGCACAACTCACGCGCGAACGACAGGCGTGGACGAACGCGCAACAAGCCTATGATCTCGCGATGCAACGCTATCGCGGCGGTGTCGGCAATTATCTGGAAGCGCTGACCGTACGATCGCAATTGATCGGTGCTGAGCGACGGCTGGCTGCGCTGCATGCGCAGCGCGCCTCGGCCGCGGTGCAATTGATCGAGGCGCTGGGCGGCGGCTTTGAACCGAGCAACGATACGCCCTCCATCGCCGCCACACCGAATAACGAGCAGCAGGCAACGCAATGACAGCCTCGATCAATCCCAATCCCAAACCCGCGCCGGACGAAGACGCGGCGAGACAGAAACAACAAAAGCGCGACCAGCGCCGTCGCTGGTTGCTGCGCGGCCTGGTCGTGGTAGTCGTCCTGGTCGCGATCGGCTGGACATTTTGGTATTTCCTCGACGGTCGCTGGTACGAAAGTACCGACGACGCTTACGTCGACGGCAACGTGGTGCAGATCACGCCGCAGATGCCCGGCACCGTGATCAGCATCGGCGCAGACGACAACGATTACGTGCATGAAGGTCAGACGCTGGTCATGTTGGATCCTTCCGACGCGCAGGTCGCGCTCGCGCAAGCCGAGGCCGATCTTGCCGGCGCGGTGCGCAAGGTGCGCGGCCTCTACAGCAGCGTGGGTAGTTCGCGCGCGGATGTCGCGACACGGCAAGCCGAGGTTGCGCAGGCGCGCGCGGATTACCAACGCAGACAAGGTCTCGCCAAAACTGGTGCGATCAGCAACGAGGAACTGGCGCACGTGCGCGACGCCTTGACCACCGCGCAAACCGCGCTGGCCGCGGTGCAGGGGCAACTCGCGACCGGCAACGCGCTGGTCGAGAACACCCAGGTCGCCTCGCAGCCCGACGTGCTTGCCGCCGCGGCCAAGGTTCGCGCGGCGTTTCTCGATCTGCAACGCAACACGCTGGTTGCGCCGGTATCCGGTTACATCGCCAAGCGCGCGGTGCAAGTCGGTCAGCGCGTGCAGCCGGGCACGCCGTTGATGGCGGTGGTGCCGCTCGGGCAAGTCTGGGTGGACGCCAATTTCAAGGAGACTCAATTGGCGAAAATGCGCATCGGCCAGCCGGTAACGCTGGAGTCGGATTTGTATGGCGGCGATGTCGAATACCGCGGCAACATCGAGGGGCTGGGCGTCGGCACCGGCAGCGCGTTCTCGCTGCTGCCCGCGCAGAACGCCACCGGCAACTGGATCAAGATCGTGCAGCGCCTGCCGGTACGGATCGCGCTCGAACCGCGGCAGCTGGAAAAAAGTCCACTGCGCATCGGTTTGTCGATGGCCACCAAGGTGAACCTGCACGACCAATCCGGCGGGATGCTTTCCGCACAGTCCCCGCCGCATTCGGTGTTCAGCACCGGCGTTTACGCGCGCGGCGAGCGCGATGCGGATGCGCTGGTCGCGAAGATCATCGCCGATAACAGCGCGTCGAAATCCGAAGCTGCGCAGAGTCACGCCAGCACGCACTGATTCGCGCCATGGCCACCACGACCGCCCAACCCGGCGATTTCGGCGAATTCCGCCCGGCCAGTCTGCCGCTGGCGACGCTCGGCTTGTCGCTGGCGACATTCATGCAGGTGCTGGACCTCACCATCGCCAATGTGTCGCTACCGACCATCGCGGGGAACTTGGGCGCGAGCCAGGACCAATCGGTCTGGGTCATCACCTCGTTCACGGTCGCCAACGCCATCGCGCTGCCGCTGACCGGTTTCGTGTCGCGCCGCTTCGGCGAAGTGAAGACGTTCGTATGGGCCACTCTGTTGTTCTCGCTAGCATCGCTGGCCTGCGGCTTCTCGACTAGCCTGGGAATGCTGGTGCTGTTCCGCGCGCTGCAGGGCGCGCTGGCCGGCCCGATGTATCCACTCACGCAAAGCCTGCTGGTATCGATCTATCCGCCGGCCAAACGCGGCATGGCGTTGGCGATCCTGGCAATGGTCACCGTGGTCGCGCCGATCGCTGGCCCCGTGCTCGGCGGCTGGATCACCGGCAATTATTCATGGGAATGGATCTTCTTCATCAACGTGCCGATCGGCATCTTCGCCGGCACGGTGGTCGCCGCGCAGCTCGGCCAACGCCCGGAACACATCGACAAGCCGCGCATGGATTACGTCGGCCTTGTCACTTTGATCCTCGGCGTCGGTTCGCTGCAGGTATTGCTGGACAAGGGCAATGAACTGGACTGGTTCCAGTCCAACTTCATCGTCACGCTCGCCATCGTTTCCGCGATCTCTCTCACCGTCTTCCTGATCTGGGAACTGACCGACCGCGAGCCGATCGTCAACCTGCGCCTGTTCCGCCACCGCAACTTCGCGGCGGGAACCTTGGCACTGGTGCTCGCCTATGCCGTGTTCTTCGCGATCGGCCTGCTGGTGCCGCTGTGGTTGCAGGAAACCCTGGACTACACCTCGGTCTGGGCGGGTCTGGCGACCGCGCCGATCGGCATCGTGCCGGTGCTGCTGACCTTCTTCATCGGCAAATACGGGACCAAGTTCGATCTGCGCTGGCTAGCCTCGTTCGCCTTCGTGGTGATGGGTCTCACCTGTTTCATGCGCGCGGGTTTCAACACCCAAGTGGATTTTTACCACGTAGCAATGGCGCAGTTTCTGCAGGGTATCGGCGTGGCATTCTTCTTCATGCCGATCCTGACCATCCTGCTTTCCGATTTGTCGGGGCGCGAAGTCGCGGCGGGTTCGGGGCTGGCGACGTTTCTGCGCGCGCTGGGGGGAAGCTTCTCAGCATCCATTACCACGTATTTCTGGGAGCGTGGCGGCGTCAGCCATCACGCCGATCTCGCCGCCCAAATCAATGCCTACAATCCACAGGCGCAGCAGGCTCTTGCCTCAGGCGGCCATCTGCAACGGTTTGCCGCGACCATCAACGGCGAAATCACCCGCCAAGCCGTGCAGATTTCCTTCAACAACCTGTTCTACATACTCGGCTGGATCGTCCTGGGATTGATCGCGGTGATCTGGCTGGCCAAGCCGCCGTTCTTGCCGAAAGCGGGGCCGGCCGCGAGCGGGGGGCATTGAGAGCGCGGCTCAAGAATGCGTGCCGGTCTGCGCGGCTCAGTGTGGAACATCCGCGATCGCGGTATTCGGTTTTGCGTCGAGCCGCGCCAGTACCCATTTGAAGCCGTGCGAATGGGCCGCGGTTTCGATCTGACTGCGCCGCGTCAACGCGACCGGATCGTGTGACCGCTGCAGCAATTGGAATGCCGCCAGACGTGCTTCCAGCGCGGATGCCATCCATTGCCGTCGATCGGCGTCGTTGGCCAGCGTCTGCAATGCCGTCACCGCCGCATCGCGATCACCCATCTCGCCCCGCAGTTGCGCGAGCGCTAGATCCACCTGAAATGCATCGGCATGGAAACCGATCCGCCGGCGCAGTTCGCGCGCCCGCGCCAGCGCATGGTCACGCGGTGACGGATCGTGCATGCCATGCGCGCAGCGTGCGAGCCACGCCTGCGCTAGGGCTTCGTCGGCAATGTTGTTCTCCGCCGCGGCAGTGGGTATCAGGGTTGCAAGCAGTTCACGCGCTTGTGGCCACCCACGTCCGGCGACGGCGAATCTTGTCTGCTGCAACAACGCGGTTTCCAGCATGACCTTGTCGTTGGCATTTTTGGCCGTCGTCAACAACTGTGTGACTAACGCCCGCGAAACTTGCACCTTGCCGCGCGCCAGTTCGATCTCGGCGCAAGCCGACAATGCGAATTCTTTCGAGCGCGGCGCATTCAATCGGGCAACCGCCGCGCGCGCACGCGCACAGATTGTTTCGGCTTCATCAAGTTGCCCGCGCATTGCCAGCACCAAGCCATAACGGGTCAGGGTCCAGGGCACGCGCGAAACATCTTCCATCAGTTCGTGCTCCGCGATCGCCTGCCTGAACATCGCAAGGTCGCGGTCGTCCGCCGCGTCATCCGACCGCAACGCCGCCAGCACAGCCAGCGCATGCGCATGCCCTGCCATGTCGCCGGTCTCGGCGGCGATCTCCAGCGCGCGTCGCACATCGGCTTTCGCACCATTCGGATCGTTCGCGGTGACAAGCTGATCGGAGAGATCGATATCCAGTTGTGCTTCAGGGGCGGCCGTTGAAGGTCGATCAGACCATCGAAGGCGAACGCGCTGGCAGTTGCAACTACACGCCCTAAGTCATCAGCCAGTAATCCGCAATCGACTTGATTGATTTTCTTCAATCAGCACGGACGCGGCAAATCGCATTCGACCGGCACACTCGACCCTATCAAAGGAGCAAGGCGATGCCGTACCTCAATCGCATTTCGTATTCTGCTTTTGCCGCGACATTGCTCGCAAGCGCGGCCATCATCGCCGGATGCAGCCGCCGATCCCCTGCGGGAAATGAGACAATCTTCGCGAGCACCCCGACCGATACAGCCACGGCATCCGCAAACAGCAACAATCCGGGGGTTGATCTCCAGTGCATTGCGGATCGCATTCAAAAAGCTCCCGCGCCGCTTCATTGGTCATACAAAAAAGTCGTGCTGCCGCAGACAACCACGCGCCTGGAAGCGGACATCAAGCCGGATTCCATCGCCGGCACGGTGATCGACAGTTCGGGTACGCGGGCGATTCATGCCGTGCGTTCCGATAGCGAGAGTTGGAATAACGCAGTGCTGATTTTGACTGGACCGCTCCCCGAGGGCACCTTCGCAATGGTGAACCATTCGTCTGCCGTTGTGCGCGCAGGAGCGGAAAACGTGAACGGCGAAGACACGATCAAATATACGATAGATACGTCGCGAGATACGCCGGCGGATGCCGGATTGATCAACAGCATGCTGGGGACGAATAGCTCCATCAAAGGTATGGCCTGGGTGACCCACGCAGGCTGTCTCGTCAAGTTCGTTCTCGATGTCGAGCAGCACTCCAAAGACGGAAGCGTGCAAAAAGAGCATGTACGAAGCGAACGTGACAAAGCCATAGGGTCGCGCCGTCGTTGAAAAACCGCGCCGTCGAGCTGCAAATGACGGCCCATTTTATGTGCATCGATCGAACCACCGGGCGCCCGCAAGCAGGCTCCTACTTTGAAACCCGGAGCGGCTTGCCGCCCGTCCCTTTCAGTTTCGCGTTCAACGCTGGCAGGTCGTGGGTCTTCAGCGCTTTCCACTTCGCCAACGCGGCGTCGAGCTTTGGCATCAGCGTCGCGTAGCCGGCGCGCGCATCGGGCGACGGCGCGGCATCGGCGCCGCCGTCGACAGCCTGCATCAACGAGCCAAGCGCGCCGTCGAGGAAATGGAAATTGTCGGTGTTGTCCGGCGCGCTCGTCCAGGCGTTGTACGGGTTCGGCGCGTCGGCAGTGCCGGCGAGCGCGACCACTTTTGCTTCCAGTGCATCGATCGCAGCAGATGAATCGCCGTTCGCATCCTTGCGCGCATCGCGCAGATGGCCGTGCAGCGTGTTCGCTTCAGACGACGCGGCAGCGAGCCTGGCCTGCGCATCCTCGATTTGCCGCGCCAGCGCGAACTGTTGCGCGAATGCATCCGTCGTCAAACGCACGCGCGGATCGACCACGATGGTCAGCGACTGTTTGTACATCTTGCCATCCACGTTCAGTGCGACGGTGTATTTTCCCGGCGGCGCCCATACGCCATCGGTATAAGCATCGCCTTGTGCCAGCACGGGCGGCGGCGCGTAGCGCAACGGCCAGACGAAACGATGTAGGCCCGGCGTCGTTTGCAATCCCACCGGATGCGACAACCAATCCGGCGTTGCATCGATCTTGGACAAATCGTGTTTGGGCGGCATGTCGGCACTGGAATAATGCCGCACGAGTTTGCCGGATGCGTCATAGATCGACAGCTCGACCGGCTTTCGCGGCGTGGGCGCCAGCGAATAATCGATATACGCGCCCCACGGCGGATTTTCCGCGGTGGGTTCGTCGCGCGGCAGCGGCGTTCCGGTAAAACCGGCCGGGCGCACACGGATCGCGACGGGCGGCGCGAACAGTCGCGTTGCTGGTTTGGGCGGATAGGCATCCATTTGTCGCAGCGCGCTCACGCCGTCCATGACATAGAAACCGCGCCCATGTGTGGCGATCACCAGATCGTCGCCGTGCACATCGATGTCGCGCACCGAGGTACGCGGCAGATTCTGCTGCAACGGCAACCAGTGGCCGCCGTCGTCGAACGACACATAGATGCCCAGCTCCGTGCCGGCATAGAGCAAGCCTTTTTTCTTTGGATCCTCACGCACCACGTTGACGAAATCCCCGTCGCGGATGCCGGTGACAATCAAGCTCCACGTCTTGCCGCCGTCACGGGTGCGATAGATATAGGGTTTGCGGTCATCCAGACGATGCCGATCGATTGCGGCATACGCGGTGTTGGTATTGAAATGCGACGGCTCGATGATGCCGACCTTGGACCACGCCGCCAGTTGAGGCGGCGTCACATTGTCCCAATGCGCGCCTTCATCCGTGGTGCGCCAGACAAGCCCATCATCGGTGCCGACCCACAACAGTTTCGCATCCAACGATGACGAACCGATCGCGTACACCACGCCACGGCGCGGGCCCTGGCTGAGATTGTCGGCGGCGGTGACGGCGTCCAGATTCGGCGGCACGCCGGGGTCGGACCGCGACAGATCGGGGCTGATCGCGCTCCAGTGTTCGCCGCCATCGTCGGTACGCCACACCCTCTGGTTGCCGAAATACAGCACGCGATGATCGCGCGCGTTGAATGCGAGCGGCAGGGTCCAGGTGTGTCGATACAGATCGGGATCGGCCAAGGTCGGATCGACGTCGCGGGTCTGCTCGGTTTTCAGGTCGAGCTTCTCCACCGTGCCGCCGTACACGATGTCGGGATCGGCCGGATCGGGCGCGATCATGCCGCTCTCGCCGCCGGCGGTGACCTCGTGGAACTGCTCCATGCTGATGCGATCGTGATATGGCGCGCGCGATGGCAAGCCGACCGCGCCGGAATCCTGCTGCGAGCCGTACACGCGATACGGGAAACGATTATCGGTGGATACGTGATACATCTGCGCGGTCGGCTGGTTGAACCACGACGACCAGGTTTTGCCCCCATTGACGGTAATGATGGTGCCCTGATCGACGCCGAGGATCTGCCGATCCGGATCATTGGGGTCGATCCACATCTCGTGGTAATCGTCGCCGGTCGGGTCGCCCTTCAAAGGCAGGAATGTTTTTCCGCCGTCGTCCGAACGCAGCACGATGGTGTTCATCGCGTACACGCGATCCGGATTTTTCGGATCGACCGCGATCTGGCCGAAATACCAGCCACGCTGCCAGATGCGCGGATCACCGCTGGTTTTCTTCCAGGTCTTGCCGGCGTCGTCCGAGCGATAGAGGCCGCCTTCGTCGGCATCGACGATCGCGTACACACGGTTCGGTGCGGCGTTGGAAATCGCGATGCCGATGCGCCCGACGTGTTTATCCGGAAAGCCGTTACCGGTGATTTGAGTCCAGTGATCACCACCGTCGGTGGATTTGTAGAGACCCGAACCGGGGCCGCTGGCCGGCGGATACACATTCCACGGCGCGCGTCGCACTTGCCACAGCGCGGCGTAAAGCGTGTTCGCGTCGCGCGGATCGAAAACGACGTCGATCGCGCCGGTGGCGTCGTTCGGACCCAGCACTTTCTGCCAATTTTTGCCGCCATCGCGCGAGCGGAACACGCCGCGTTGCGCGTTCGGCCCGTACGGATGGCCGAGCGCGGCGGCGAACACGACGTTCGCATCGCGAGGATCGACGCGGATCATGCCGATCTGCTGGGTGTCCTCAAGCCCGATGTGCGTCCAGGTCTTGCCGGCGTCGATGGACTTGTACATGCCATCGCCCTGCGCGATATCCGAACGCATGTCGGCTTCGCCCGTGCCGACATAGATTACGTTCGGATTGGACGGCACGACCGCGATCGCGCCGATCGAGCCGACATTCTGCGCGTCGAAGATCGGTTGCCAGGTGCGTCCGGTGTCGCGGGTTTCCCACACGCCACCGTTGACCGAACCGAAATAGAAATATCGGGGCTGGCCCGGCACGCCGGTCACCGCCAGCGTGCGGCCGCCGCGGAACGGGCCGATGAGGCGCCAGTGCAGATCGCCGAACGGCGAGGCTTGCGCCGTGCTGGTCGCATTCTCCGCCAAAGCCGCCGGCGATACGCACGCCGCAATCACGGCAAGCGAAGACGCCAGCAACGCGGCCGATGCAGAAAACGATGTCGACAACCGATGACGCACGGACATGGATCACTCCTCGCGCAATCCGGCATGATAGCGCCCGCGCCGTTAGCGTCATGGGCGGAAAGGCATGGTCGAATATGCAGGGTGAGGCAGGGATGCCGATCGGAAAACGCTCCAAGGATGGATGCTTGACGCGACTCGCTTCTCCAAAGGATTCTGCTTGACCGCCCTCACCGCCGCCATCAATCGTCTGAAACACGATCACTTGTTACAAGCGCTGCTCGCGCTTGCATTGCTGCTGGCGGTGTTGGATCCGAGGCCCGCGCATCAGTACCTGCAATGGCTCGATCTGCGCACGCTGGCCGGTCTCACCGGCTTGCTGATCCTGATCCAGGGCATGCGTGAAAGCGGTTATATCCAGCGCTGGGCGATCCGGTTGGTGACGCGGCTGCGCGGCGTGCGCGCGTTGGCGATCGTGCTGGTGCTGCTGTCGGCGGGGTTGTCGGCGGTGCTGACCAACGACGTGAGCCTGTTTCTGATCGTGCCGTTGACCTTGGCGATCGACCGCGTTGCGCGCATACCGCGGCAACGGCTGGTGATCGGGGAAGCCCTGGCGGTCAACGCGGGTTCGACGTTCAGTCCGATCGGTAATCCGCAGAATCTGCTGCTGTGGCAGCACTCGGGCGTGTCGTTCCCCGCGTTCGTGCTGGCGATCGCGCCGGCCGGCGCGATCATGCTAAGCGTGCTGCTGATCGCGTGCGCGGCGATGTTTCCGTCCACGCCGTTGCAATTGGACGAACGCGCGGTGCAAAACCCGGCGACCAACGCGCCACTGGCGCTTGGCGCCGCGGGCTTATTGATCGGCATGGTCGCGGCGCTCCAGTGGGGCTATGCGATTCCCGCGGCGATCACCGTGCTGATCATCGGCGCGGCATTTTTCAAGCGCACACTGGCGGGCGTGGACTGGATGCTGCTGCTGACGTTCGCCGCGATGTTCGTGGGACTCGGGCATCTCGCTGTGCTGCCGATCATGCACGCACATGTCGGCGCATTCGACTGGCGCGATCCGCGTGTCACTTATCTCGGCGGCATCGCGCTGTCTCAGGTCACCAGCAATGTGCCGGCCGCTGTACTGCTGCAGCACTACACGCCCGATCTGCTATTGCTGGCAATCGCGGTCAATGTCGGCGGTTCCGGCATCGCGATCGGTTCGCTGGCCAACCTGATCGCGCTGCGGCTGGATGGCAGCCCACGCATCGGTTGGCGCTTTCATCTGTATTCGATTCCGTATCTGCTGATCAGCGGAATCCTGGTCGGCGTTTGGCTGCTGTTTCTGCGCTAGAGATTCAGGCCAACAAGTCGGCGTATTCGGGGTGCCGTTTGATGAAAACCGCCGCATAGGAACACGCCGGAACCACCTTCCAGCCATTGCCACGCGCGGTGTCCAGCGCCGCTTTGACCAATGCTGCCGCGACGCCTCGGCCGCCGATCGCTTCCGGCACGCCGGTATGGGCGATCGTCATCACGCCATCGCGCAAGCTGTAATCGACCACGCCGCGGTGGCCGCCGACCTTCACGCTGAAGACGTGCTCTGCGGGATCATGCATGACGCTGAAATCGGCCATCAAATGATCGGCACCTTGCGGATGTTGGTCGCCGGATCCAGCCAGAACGAATCCTTGACGAAACGGTTGAAGAGATCCGGCGGCAGCACCGATTCACGCTGTGTCACCGTGACCTTGGGCGCGACCTTGTGCAGACCCGGCAGGCCAAGGCGCGAATCGAACTCCGGCTCGTCGTACTGGATATTGTCGAAATCGTGTTCGAACGCCGGCTCACCGATGAACTGGTACACCGCGTTGATCGCGCGGCGCGGATCGCGCGTCAGGTTTTCGTAGGTAATCAGCATCAGCCGGCCGGGCGCGTGTTCGCCGTAATAGGCATCCTTGGTCGCCTGGAACGAGAAGCCGACCATGCCAGCCACGTCGATCAGGCTCTCGGTGCGCGAGTACACGGTGCCGTTGGGATTGAAATGGAAAATCTTGCTGACCGATAGCGGATGCTTGCGCACCATCCGCTCGACGCTGTCCAGCACCCACGGGATCTCGCGCACGCAGGCGATCACCTTGGATTGTGGAAACAGCGAGGTCAGCGTCGGCATCTTGCTGCACCACACCCGACCGGTGTCGAACGCGACCTCGATCCCGTTGTAGACGCTGTAATAGTTGCGGAACAATCCACGCATCACGGCTTGGCGCTGCGGCTCGTCGATGAAAATGGAGAAATCGTTCTTGCCGCTCATCTCGGTCATCAATGCGCTCAGCATGTCGCCGACGGGACTGGTCATGCCGGCGTGGAAGCGCGGGTTCTGACGCAGGATCGCGCCCAGCAGCGTGGTGCCGGAACGCGGCATCCCGGAAATGAAATGGAGTTTCGGCATCGGCTTGTCGGTCACGTCCAGTCCCCTCTGAATCAAAGGGCGGAGTGTAAATGACTCGAGTGGATTGGTGGGCCCACCAGGACTCGAACCTGGAACCAAGGGATTCGCGTTGCCCGGACGTTTCCGGCCGGCGCGGACTATCTCTTCGCCCGCAGCTTTCACTGTGAGGGCGCGGGACGCTCTAGCCTGTCATCAAGGGCGCTGAAGCCCTCAGGTAGTCTCTGCACCTTCCGGCGGTGCACCGCCGGCTTGGCTCAGGGTTGCCACCGGCCATGCCGCTGAGGTTTCCCTGAATTCATCCCGTTCCCGTCCATGTCTTTCGACGTGGCGGCACCTTTCGATGAGTCCCCTGCTCTAACCAATTGAGCTATAGGCCCGTGCCGCGATGTTAGGGCAGACGCGCCGACCGGGCCAGCGATATTTGGCTTATGATAATTTTCATATGCAGCGACCGCTTCTTCTCTGTTTCATTTGCGCTAGACCGCTAGCGGGTCGGCAACGCAAGTATTGCTCGCG
>JBDTAJ010000179.1:0-8127 GCA_039924705.1 Rhodanobacteraceae bacterium | reverse complement strand
AATCGTTGCGCCCGCACCGCACTGACGAGTACCACGCAGCAAGGAGGACAACACGATGGCCAGCAACAGCCTGAAAGCTCAAGGCAAGAACCTCAAGCGCCCGGAGTTGACGGGAAGTCTCTTACAGCTTGAGTTAAGCCGGCCCGCGAAGCGGGTTCGGCTTGAATGACTTGTCAGCCCGATGCCTTGGCCATGCCCGTTACGACTAGCTGTCGAAAGCCATCGTCAGCGAGCGAATCCCGTAGCCTACTTTGCTCGCCTTGGCTTTGCCTTTCCGACGGAGGTATTGAGGGCGACCGCGGCACGGATGAGTGCCTTGAACGCGCTCGCGTCGACTTCCTCCCCCTCGAGGATGTCAATCGCGCGCCTTGTGTTCCCGTCAAGGCTCGAGTTGAAGAGCTTGGGCGGGTCTTTCAACGAAGCCCCCTTGGCAAAGGTCAACTTCACTTTCGCCTTATAAGACTCGCCGGTGCAGATGATCCCGTCGTGCGACCATACGGGCGTGCCATCCACTTCCACTCCTCGACGACGTCCGGGTCCGCCGCTTTGATGAGCTTGCGCATCCTGCTCAAGGTCTTCCCGCGCCAGTCCCCGAGTTCGGCGATTCTTTTGTCGATCAGATCAGATGCCGATTGGCCGTCGGTCGTACCCGATTTCTTCATGTTCTCCTCCTCCGCGAACGGGAGAGAGTTCCTACGAAAAAGTGGACATCGCAGGTTGGGCTGCTGCCGGCTCCATGGACACCATCCTAAGCTAATTGCATCTGCTGTTCGAACTGTACAGGGCTGAGATAGCCGACCGTCGAGTGCTGCCGTTTGATGTTGTAGAAGCGCTCGATGTAATCGAAAACGTCAGTTCGGCGAGGTGTGGCTGCCGGACGCGCTGGCGCGCAAATACCCGAACGCGGCGCGCGAATGGATTTGGCAGTACATTCCCGGCAAGTATGCGCAGCACCGATCCTCGTACCGGCGCAACGCGCCGGCATCATCTGGACGAGACCGTAATGCAACGCGCGGTGAAGAACGCGGTGCGACGCGCTCGCATTGACAAGCCCGCCCCCTGTCAGACCCTGCGGCATTCGTCCGCAACGCATTTGATCGAGGATGGCTACGACATCCAGGCGGTACAAGAGTTGTTGGGTCACAAGGATGTCAGCACCACGCAGATCTATACTCACGTGCTCAACCGCGGTGGCCGCGGCGTGCACAGCCCGCTCGGCCGATCCTGAGTTGGCGGTGCCGGTTTCGCGTTTTGCTGCATTCCCCCATACTCGCGCGATGACTAGGGTTGTCGAACATCACACCAACGCCGCGCTGCTCGGCGCGGACGGTCCGTTCGCGCGCGAGCTTCCAAATTTCGCGTCACGCGATACCCAGCAAGAAATGGCGGACGCGGTCGCCGCGACCATCGAGGACGGCGGCACGCTGGTCGCCGAGGCCGGCACCGGCACGGGAAAGACCTTCGCGTATCTGGTGCCCGCGCTGTTGTCGGGCAAGCGCGTAATCGTTTCCACCGGTACGCGCAACCTGCAGGATCAGTTGTTCCATCGCGACCTGCCGCGCGTGCGTTCGGTGCTCGGCGCCAAGGTCGATGCCGCGTTGTTGAAAGGCCGTGCCAATTATCTTTGCCTGTACCGGTTGGAGCAAACCACGCAGGACGGGCAATTCAAATCGCGTGCACAGGCGAGTGATTTGCAACTGATCCGCGCGTGGCGCGGCCGCACGCGCAGCGGTGATCGCGCGGAACTCGCCGAAGTACCGGAAGCCTCGCCGTTGTGGCCGCGCGTGACCTCGACCACGGAGAATTGTCTCGGCGCGGAATGCCCCTCCTTCGACGATTGTTTCGTGTTCAAGGCGCGGCGACGCGCGCAGGAAGCCGACATCGTGGTGGTCAACCATCACCTGTTGTTCGCCGATCTCGCGCTGAAGCAGGAAGGCTTCGGCGACATCTTGCCCGGCGCGCATGCTTTCATCCTCGACGAAGCGCATCAGATTCCGGAACTGGCCGGACAGTTCTTCTCGGTCAACATCAGCGCGCGGCAATTGATCGAACTCGCCGGCGATGCGCTGGCCGAATGCGCGGGGCAGCCGGGCGCATTGGCGATGTTGCAGCCGGCATTGGATGGTTTGAACGATTCGATCCGCAAGGCGCGGTTGGCCTTCGATCCGCTGCCGCAACGCGGCGCATTCGTGCAACTGGAAGCTTCCGTGGAAGCGCATGATGCGCTGCAAGCACTCGACGCCGCGCTGGACGGGTTGACGCTCGCATTGGGCGGGCAGGCCGAGCGTTCCAAAGGTCTGGCCAGCGTGCACGAGCGCGCACTGGCCATCGGTGAACGGCTTTCGCGCATCGCCGATCGCGCGGACGAGAACGAGGTGCGCTGGTACGAGATCAGCGAACGAGGTTTCACTTTATCCGCGACCCCGCTGGATCTCGCGCCGCCGTTGCGCGCGTTGCGCGAGGCATCCAATGCGGCATGGATTTTCACTTCGGCGACGTTGTCGGTGGCGGAGAATTTCGATCATTACACGCGCCAGCTTGGACTGGACGACCCGCACACGTTGGCGCTGGGCAGCCCGTTCGATTACGCGCATCAAGCATTGTGTTACCTGCCGCAGGGTCTGCCGGAGCCGGCCGCGCGCGATTACACCGATCGCGTGATCGAGGCGGCGTTACCGGTGTTGCGTGCTTCGCAAGGTCGCGCGTTTTTGTTGTTCACCTCGCACCGCGCGTTGCGTCTTGCCGCCGAATTGCTGGAAGGCAGACTGCCGTTTCCGATGTTCGTGCAAGGCAGCGCGCCGCGCCATCGCTTGCTGAGCGACTTCCGCGAATCCGGCAACGGCGTATTGCTGGGGGCTGCCAGTTTCTGGGAAGGCGTGGATGTTGCCGGCGAAGCGTTGTCGTGTGTGATCATCGACAAGCTGCCGTTTGCGGCGCCCGACGATCCGGTGTTGCAGGCGCGCCTCGAAGCGCTGGCGCGCACGGGAGGCAATCCCTTCACGCAATGGCAGGTGCCGAGCGCGGTGATCGCGTTGAAACAAGGCGCGGGAAGGTTGATCCGCGACGTGCACGACCGCGGCGTGCTGATGCTGTGCGATCCGCGCCTGACTTCGCGCGGTTACGGTAAATTATTTCTTGCCAGCCTGCCGCCGATGCCGCGCACGCGCAGGCTGGAAGACGTGCAAGCGTTCTTTTCGTAGTGTCGGGTCCGCATCTAATATCAGTTCGTCATTCCCGCGTAAGCGGGAATCCAGCGACTTGTCATCATGAAAAGCAAAGGCGCTGGATTCCGGGTTCCGTTCCCGATGAAGCCGGAAACGGCCCCGGAATGACGATGTTGTTTTATGCGATGCACAGGACGATGGTTACGTTGTTACGCTTTCCGTCGCCCGTCGCCCGTCACCTGTCACCCGTCTCCCGTCACCCGTCTCCCGTCTCCCGTCTCCCTTCCGATCGCATGAACCTGCTCGCCATCGAAACCGCCACCGAATTCTGCTCGGTTGCCTTGCTGCAGGGCGATACGCTGATCGAGCGCCGTGAATTGGCGCCGCGCCGCCACGCGGAACTCGTGCTGCCTTTTGCCGAGTCGCTGCTCTTCGAAGCGGGCATCACGCGCAAGCAGCTCGATGGTATTGCGGTCGGGCGCGGCCCCGGCGCGTTTACCGGCGTGCGACTGGGCGTGTCGATCGCACAAGGATTGGCCTTGGCGCTGGATTTGCCGGTGGTGACGGTGTCCTCGCTGGCCGCGATGGCGATGCAGGCGCCGCGCGACGGTGCCGATGTACTGGCGCTGATCGACGCGCGCATGGGCGAGATCTACGCCGGTGCTTTCCGATTCGACGTCGATGGATTGGTGCAGTCGATCGACGACGAGCGTGTGATCCGCGCCGGGGATTTGGTGTTGCCATCCTCGTCGACCGCGTGGATCGCGATCGGCAGCGGTTGGGGAGCATATCGCGACACGCTTCTCGCCCGGTTACCGTCGCCGCCGCGTTGGGCGGAGGGCAATCGTTATCCGCAAGCGCGCGATGTCGCACGATTGGCCGCGCCGCGTTTCGCCGCCGGCGACGTGGCGCCGCCGGAACGCGCGTTGCCGGTGTATCTGCGCGACAAGGTGGCGTTGACGGTAGCCGAGCGCGACGCAGCGCAATGATCGTAGGGCGGGTGAAACCCGCGTTCTCCGCAATTGTTGCACGCCGGGCGGGATTCCTCGCCGCAAAAGGCGGGTTACGCCGCCCTACGGCTGCAGCAATAATGTCGCAACCTCGTCGCGGCTGCGCGCGCGCAACAGCCGTGGCGCTAGCGCGCGCAATGCTCCGTGCTCGCAACGCGCCAGCGCGTCGCGCTGGGCGAGGATGCGGCCCGGATGCATGCTGAAGTCGATCAGGCCCAATGCGACCAGCAGCGGCGCGAACCGCGGATCTCCCGCGATCTCTCCGCACAGGCTGACCGGTTTTTTCGCGCGACGGCCGGCGCCGATCACCCGGGCCAACAGACGAAGCAGAGCCGGATGCAGCGGGTCGTAAAGCGATCCAAGCGCATCGTTGTTGCGGTCGGCGGCAAGCACGTACTGCGCCAGGTCGTTGGTGCCTATTGCCAGAAAATCGGAAACCTCGAGCAGCGTATGCACACCGATCGCTGCGGCGGGCACCTCGACCATCGCGCCGATCTCGAATTGATCCGGGATCTCGTGACCTTCGGTGCGCAGATCGCGCGCGCAATGGTTGAGCAGCGTGCGCACCGCGCTCATCTCGCTCGCATCGGTCACCATCGGCACCAGGATACGCACCGGCCCGTAGCAACACGCGCGCAGGATCGCGCGCAATTGCATCGCGAAGATCGCCGGCCGCCGCAACGACAGGCGTACGCCGCGCACGCCCAGCGCGGGATTCGGCTCCGCGGCCATCGCAAGCCCGGTGCCGTCGGCCTTGTCGGCGCCCAGATCGAGCGTGCGAATGGTGACCGGCGCCCCGCCCATGCCCAGCACCAGGTCGCGGTACGCGGCGAATTGTTCTTCCTCGTCGGGCAGATGATCGCGTTTCAGAAAAAGGAATTCGGTGCGATATAGGCCGATGCCGGTCGCGCCCAGCGCGCGCGCCTGCGCGATGTCGGAGGGTAGTTCGGCGTTGGCATAGAGACGCAGTTCGTGGCCGTCGGCGGTGAGGGTGCGCGCACGCGCCAATTGCGCCAGGCGCCGGCCTTCGCGCACGGCGTCGCGTTGCCAGTTGCGATAGCGGGTCAAATCCTGCGCGGCCGGATGCACCACCGCCTCGCCGCGTTCGCCGTCGACCAGCACCAGATCGCCATCGCGCAGATCGTTCAGCGCATCGCGCACGCCGACCAGCATCGGCAGGTTCATGCTGCGCGCAAGGATCGCGCTGTGCGAATAGATGCTGCCCGATCCCGAGATCACGCCGAGGATGCCGTGCCCGGACAGGTGCGCCAGTTCCGCCGGCGCGATGCTGTCGGCGACCAGGATTTCGCCGACGCGCGAGGCGAGCTTCTTTTCCTCGCTGCTGGCCTGCCGCGCCAGCGCGGTCTGCACGCGCGCGATCACGTGATCGACGTCCTCGCGGCGGCTGCGGAAATACGGGTCACTCATCGCGTCGAACACCGCGACCAGTCGATCGCGCTGGGCTTTCAATGCGGCGCCTGCGCGGTAGCGGCGCTTGCGGATCATGTCGCGCAGACCGTTGACGAGTTCCGCGTCGTGCAACAGCATCGAATGCGCGTCGATGAATTCGCCGACCTCGTGGGCCAATGCGCCCTGCAGCTTGCCGCGCAATTCGGCGAGTTCGGTTTGCGCGGCGATCAGCGCGCGTTCCAGCCGCGCGACTTCGTTCTCGATGTCTTCGGCGGCCAGCGGCGTGAGGTCGATGGTGAAACGCGCCGGCTGTTCCAGACGTGCGCGCCCGAGCGCCATGCCGGACGCCGCTGCGGTACCGGGCAGCACGCGCCTCATTGACCCTCGTCGAACTTGCGATCGAACAACTCGATCACGGCGGCCAGCGCGTCGCGCTCGTCCGGCCCCTCGGCGCGCACGGTCAATCGTATGCCGATGCCGGCGGCCAGCATCATCACGCCCATAATGCTCTTGGCATTGACTTCGCGCGTGCCATTGACCAGCCAAACCTGAGATTGAAAGCCCTGCACGCGTTGCACCAGCTTGGCCGACGCGCGCGCGTGCAGACCGAGCTTGTTGGTGACGGTGATCTCCTGCTCCTGCATATCCGGCGATCCGATTCGTGCGCGTCGAGGTGGTTGCCGCTACGTTACAGAATCGCCGGGGGGCGTCGCCAGCGCGGATGTGCAAGTTTGTGGGGGCGCGTTTGCACGCGGTCGTCTGCAGGCAGGCTGCTGCTACCCTACGCCTTGTCGATAAAAATACCGCCGCGGCCGCCACTGGCGGCGATTTCGGCCAGTTCGTCCAGCGATTTTTCGGCATAGTTCAGCACCCGCAGCAGCATCGGGAGATTCAGCCCCGACACGCAGCGCGCGTGCACCCCCAGCCCGGCCAACCGTTGCGCGACATTGCACGGTGTGGCGCCGTATAAATCCGACAGCACCAACACGCCGCCGCCGGCATCCAGCGCGCGCGCGGTATCCGCGGTAGCCGACAGCGTATGCGCGGAATCGATGTCGCTGTCGATCTCGACTACATCCATCCGCAGCGGCAACTGCGGCATTACATGACGCGCCGCGGCCACCAGCGCCTGTCCGATCGCCTGATGGGTGACCAGCAAGACGCCGACCCCCGGAGCGGGATTACGGTCGTGCAGGGCGGGGGCGGGTTTCATGGTAGGTGAGTCAAGCAAGATTCAATCCAACGACCCAAGCTGAAAATGGGGACGAACCGTGAAAATTCACGAGCGCGGCAGTTCTGCAAGCCGCTCCTATCAATCCAACTCGCGATGAAAGGTCAACACCTGCTCGCGGCGGCCGCGAAAACGCTCGGCCAGTCGCTCGGCCAGATACACCGAGCGGTGCCGGCCGCCGGTACAGCCGATCGCGACGGTGAGATAGCCTTTGTCCTCGCCCTCGAAACGCGGCAGCCATTCGTCCAGCAATCGCGCGATGTCGTCGAGAAACTGTCCGACCAGCGGCTGCGTTTCGAGAAATTCGCGCACGGCCGCATCCTTGCCGGACAGTGGACGCAGGCGCGGATCCCAGTGCGGATTGGGCAGGCAGCGCGCGTCGAACACGAAATCCGAATCCGGCGGCAGGCCGCGTCGGTAGGCGAAGGATTCGAACAACAGCGTGGTTTCGCCGCTGGCCGCGCCGAAGCCGGTCGCAATCGCGCGCCGCAACTGGTGCACGTTCATCTCGCCGGTGTCAACCACGCGGTCGGCGATCGCGATCAGCGGGCGCAGACGGCGGCGTTCCTCGGCGATCGCATCGGGCAGCGAACGCTTGCCTTCCGAAAGCGGATGCCGGCGGCGGGTTTCCGAATAGCGTTTCAGCAACACCTCATCGTTGCTGTCGAGGAACACCAGTTCGACCTGCGCTCCGGCCGCAGTCAATTCAGACAGCGCTTCCGGCAGGCGTTGCAGATCGCCGCGGCTGCGCACGTCCACGCCCACCGCGATGCGCGCCATCGGGGCGCGTTCGCCGCCGGTCAACGCCGTCACCAACGCCGGCAACAGCACGGTCGGCAGATTGTCGACGCAGTAGTAGCCCAGATCCTCGAACGCGCGCAGCGCAACGGTCTTGCCGGCGCCCGACAAGCCGCTCAGGACGATTACACGCGTGCGGAGTGGTTCCATTACCACGACATCCGTTGCAACTGATGCGCCTGCCGGTCGATGAAAACCTGCGCCGGGTCCAGCCCCTTGGCTTTCAACATATGGCTGCGCACCGCGGCCTCGACCAGCACCGCGAGATTGCGGCCCGGCGCGACCGGCACGGTGATCTGAGGCACTTTGACGTCCATGACTTCGCGCCAGCCGGTGTCGCCGGTCAGGCGCGTCATGGCGTCGGCTTCCTCGCCCTCGCGCACCGGCTGCAGGTGCACGATCAGACGTAGGTATTTGGACGGCTTTACCGCTGTATGGCCAAACATCTCGCGCACGTTGAGCACGCCCAGTCCCCGCACTTCCAGCAGATCGCGCAAGAGATCCGGACAGGCGC
>JBDTAJ010000178.1:0-13331 GCA_039924705.1 Rhodanobacteraceae bacterium | reverse complement strand
TGCTCGAATTGACACAGATTCCGGGCTTGATTGACACGGATTCCGGGCTGGCGTTTTGTTTTTCGACAAGGGTCGGCTTGCGCCACAAACTCGAAGGCACGCGCGTTTCGGGAACGTCCAACTTGCCCTTGCATTCGTCTATCGAATGCCATGTCAGCGCGTACAGATTGCAACGATTCAGTCCACCTTGCCGCGTGAGTTCGATCATGCCCGCGCGCAACAGATCCCGTTCGGCTTTGTCTAGCGTATCGCGCGACTTCCATCCGAGCTCGCGCATGATTCCCCACGCTGCGCTCAAGTCGCCATTGTTGTGACCGCGATACTGTTCGCCCATGTCACAAAGCAGCTTCACGGCGCGCGTCGGAAGCATCTTATAGTTCGGCGATCGGATGACCGCTCGCGGCAGCGCGAAGTATCCGTCGCTTTCGGATCGGCCTTTGTGCTTCCATCGTTGGCGGCTCACGTCGCACCTGCCCTGCGCGGGCAGGAATCTGGCGCGCGATGCTGCAAGGTTAGGCTGGCCCTTGCCCGTTGTGCGAAACGCGCTGGAAACACGCGAGCGCGGGTTCGGGTGTGCGGTTCGGTCGCGCGTTCGCACCAGAATCCGGCGAAGTTGCGTACAAAGCCGGCGGCTTCCATATCCGGCACGGCCAAGCATCGGCGGTTCACGCCATGCTCGCCGATCCGGTGCGCGTCGAACGGCTGCATGCCGTTGAAGTATTCGCCGCAGGCGGTGCACTGGCAGCGGTTGCCGGTGAGCTTCATGTCGGCGTTTCCATCCGCAACGCGATCAGCAGCGAATGCAGGCCGTTGAACGCGGAGTCGGCATCGGTGAGCGCGGCGCGATCTGGGCGGCAGTTTGTCCAATCATCGGCCAGTACATGCAGGCCAGCGGTGACGGTTACGGAGTTCACCACCAGTTCCACGCGGCTGCGCGGTTTGCATCGAACAAGGGCGACGTTCATGCCGCATCCTTGCCGGCATCGCCAGCAATAAAAGCGGCAAGGTCTGCACGGTGATAGCGAACAAGGCGCTGGCCGATCTTGCAATACCGCGGCCCTTTGCCAGCCCAGCGCCAATTCCGGACCGTCTGAACCGCACAGTCGAGAATCTCGGCGGCTTCGCGGTCGGTTACAAGGTCGCCGGGGGAGAGCCTCACAGGCTCGTGCGGCGCCAGAGGGTTCCTAGAATGCATTGCCGTTCATCCGTAGAAAGCGCGGGATGCGCGGCAATCTATTTACTACACTTAATCAGTTAGCGCGTAGTTAAATGTTCCATTTATGGAACATTATCAGCAAGTCACGTTTTGCTCACGTTTTGCGGGGAATGCACACCAAGCGAACGTCATATCCGAGTGCAGAAGCGTAACCACGAATTGTTTGCATCCTAGGGTTGCGCGGCCTGTTCGAAAGCACTTCAGTTTCTACGCGCGCGACAAGCGTTCGCGATTTGCCCATCATTTGGGCAACTTCTTCCTGAGATTTAGCATCGCGCCACCTACGCTCGCTCTTCCGGGACTTCGCGAGCTCACTCACTAGCTCGGCAGCATCCGAGAAGCTTTGCACCGGAGTGAAGCCGGCGCGGTTGAGATAGGCACCAGTGTGTGGTGCGAATTTCTCGCGCCTATCTCCGGCTCCGTCAAGCTGGCCATCCCATAGCTCAAAATAATAAGTGTTCCGCCGCACAGCGCACCCTCCAAGCCCTTCAAAGATCGCCACGGCAACGCGGTGAAGGTGTCCGCGCGTTCGGCCATCGGCCTAGCCGTGGCGGTTCAAGGTTATGCCGCAATGTCCTTCAGCGCCTTACGCAATTCGCGGCGCAGCGCGGCCACGGTCACGGGCGCGGTGTCATCCTTGATCGCGTGACGCAATGCGTCATTGATTGCGGTCTGGTAGCCGCGTCCTTCCTTCTCGGCGCGCGTGCGGAAGGCGTTCAGCACGTCATCGTCCAGCATTATCGTGATGCGGGTTTTGCCCTTCATCGCCGCTTGCAGCTTGGCAAGATGCGGCACGTCTTTTGCGCGCTTGGCTTTGCTGAAATCGTATTCACTGCGCATAGGTTCGTTCCTCTTTCGTTGTCGCGCGCCGGGCGGAAATCAGCCGCACGTTGTCGCCGCGCAAGGTGTACACCACGGCCAGCAGACGGCCGGCCGTACTCAGTCCCAGCAACACCCAGCGCGCTTCACCTTCCGCCGTGCCGTCTTCTTGCGCGAGTGCGTGCGGATCGAGCAACGCGGTTGCGGCTTCATCGAAGCTCACACCGTGCTTGCGCGCGTTGGCCCGCCGATTTTGACGGATCATATTCAATAGCGATGTTATCAGTATGCATCGCGTATGTATCCAATACAAGACCTGCGGTTGCGGTCAGCGCATCCAGTTCTCGCACTTCAAGCCGGGCACGCGGCGAAACTCTCGCAGGTTGTCCGTGACCAGCACCAGCCGGCGCGCTTGAGCCTGCGCTGCGATCAATAAATCCATCGGCCCGATGCTCGCGCCCTTGCGTTCCAGCGCGGCGCGGATGCGCGCATACGTCATCGCGTCGTCGGCATCGAAGGGCAGCGGCTCGCAGCTTTGCTCGACCACTTGCAGCGATGCGCGGGACTGCGCGCCGTAGCGCGATTTTTCCGCGCCATACAACAGTTCGGCCCGCACCAGCGCCGACAAAAACAAGCGGTCGGGCGCCAGCGCCGCCATGCGGTTCAGCACAGTACGCGGCTCGCCACGGATCGCGGCGATAACCGCGCAGGTATCCAGCAGATAGCCGGATGCCACCGGCTAGAAGTCCAGCGGCGGGACGGGGCGGTGTTTGCCTTTCCGTGATGGCGGCTTGAAATCCTTGAATGCGTCGCCCGCGATTGCGCGCGCCCGCGCGAACATGTCTGCAGCAGTTTCCGTTTTCGGGCGCAATATCACTTCATCGCCGCGCTGGAAAACTTCCACTTCATTCACGTTGAAGCGGTAGCGCACCGGGATGCGCACGGCTTGCGCGTTGCCGAGCTTGAAAACCTTCACTGTCTGCATGATGGTGTCTCGCGTTGTCCCGTTGCGTCTGAGTATATCCCTTTAGGGATACGGTTGCACGGGCTAGGCGCGAGCCTTGCGGATCGGCACAACCTTGCCCGGCGAGGTGCGCAGGCTGTCCAGATAATCGGCCCACGCCTGCATCATCTTGCGGCGTTCGGGTAAATGCGCGGTGCGGTTGTAAGCGCGCCCCAGCGGGTCACGTACCGCGTGCGCCAGTTGGTGTTCGATGAAGTCGGGACGGAAGCCCAAGCCTTCATCCAGTATGGTGCGCGCCATTGCGCGGAAGCCGTGCCCGGTCATGGTGTCTTTGTCGAAGCACATGCGGCGCAGCGCGGCGTTCACGGTGTTGTTACTCATGGGTCGCGCTCGCGTGCGCAGGCCAGGAAACACATAGCGCCCGGTTCCGGTCAGCGGCGCAAGCTCGCGCAGAATGGCGACGGCTTGCGATGCCAGCGGCACGATATGCGTCTGCCGGGTTTTCATTTTCTCGGCGGGGATATTCCACTGGGCGGCGTCAAGGTCAAACTCGGCCCATTCCGCTTGTCGCAGTTCGCCCGGACGCACGAACAGCAGCGGCGCGAGTTGCAAGGCGGCGCGCGTGACGGGGTAGCCTTTGAAGCCTTCGATTGCGCGCAATAATTCGCCTACTTTGTCGGGTTCCGTGATCGCCGCATGATTGCGTTCCGTCGGCGCGGGGATCGCGCCGCGCAGGGCAGGGGTCGGATCGAAGTTCGTGCGCCCCGTGGCGATGGCGTAGCGGATGACCTGCCCGATATTCGCCTTCGCCCGGTGCGCGGTTTCGCGCGCGCCGCGAGCGTCGACGCGCTGCATCACGGCCAGGATGTCCGGAGCGGTGACGTTGGCAATCGGTTTTGATCCGATCCGCGGGAACACGTCCAGCTCTAGGCGGCGGATGATGCGGTCGCCGTGCGCGGGAACCCATTGATCCGCAAACTTCGCGTACCACTCGCGCGCCACGGCTTCGAACGTGTCGGCATTCGCGACGCGCTCGGCCTTGCGTTTCTCGCCCGGGTCGATGCCGTCGGCCAGCAGCTTGCGGGCTTCGTCGCGGCGCTCACGCGCTTGTTTCAGGGAAACGTCGGGGAAGGTGCCGAGCGATAGCGTGTTGCGCTTGCCGGTGCCGGGACGGCGGTAGTCGAAGCGCCACCAGCGCGCGCGGTTCGGCTTCACCAGCAGGTATAGCCCGCGCTCGTCGGTGAGTTTGTACGCGCTCGCCTGCGGCTTGGCGTTGTGTACGGCGGAAGGTGTCAGCGCCATGACGGTAACTGCCCCTGATTTTGGCGGTAACAGGTCTGGCTGGGTTGCCAGCTACCGCTAACGTTACCGTCAAACTTGCGGTAACTCAAGGGATACTGGCAGGGCGCTACGGGAAGCGCAGATAAGAAAAAGCCCGCTGTGATGCGGGCTTGAAGGGTATTGCGGGAAGTTGTCGTTAGGTCATTTGGTGGAGGCGGCGGGAATCGAACCCGCGTCCGAAGGCGCTCCGCGCCCGGCGCTACATGCTTAGCTCACCGTTTGATCTCGTTCTGCGGCAACACAGTGAGCAAGGCGCACCGCGGAACCAGCCCGCTTGTTTTGGCCGAGCGCCGACGGGCGGCAGCAATCAGCGATCCCGTGATAATGACCCTACATCCGCGAGCACGAGCACAAACGGGTTCGGGGCTAGGCCTTAAGCGGCCAGAGCGTAGACGTCGTCGTTGGCGTCTGAGTTTTTGCCATCGGATTAACGAGGAAGATGACGCCCTCGGCATGCTCCAAGCTACTTCGCGGCCCCCGTCGAAGCCATGTCGCCCCCGGAGGAATCAAGATAGTGATGGCGATGCATCGTGAAAGCAACCGCGGCTGTTAGCATTGCCGCGATTCCATTCATCCGACCCGATATGGGCAATATCGTCTGGCTGGCGTCGTATCCGAAATCCGGCAACACCTGGTTGCGCGCATTCCTCGCCAACCTGATCGCCAACCGCGTCGAGCCGTTGCCATTGCGCGAGTTGCCGAACTACGCCGACGACGAGGCACTGCCGGATCGTTTCACCGAACTCGCCGGACGGCGCAGTCACGAGCTGAGTATCGACGAAATCGCGGCGCTGCGCCCTCAGGTGCACACACTGATCGCGCAGCGTGCACGGGGCACGTTGCTGGTCAAGACGCACAACATGGCCGGCAGTTTCGACGGCCATCCCTTGCACAACTGGCAGGTCACGGCGGGCGCGATCTACGTGGTGCGCAATCCGCTCGACGTTGCGGTCAGCATGACCCACCATTTCGGCTTGACGATTGATGACGCAATCGCGCGGCTCGCCGACGACAAGGTGGCGACCGCGAACGATGCGCAATTCGCCAGTCAGATACTCTCCTCATGGTCGCGGCATGTCGCAAGTTGGGCCGATACGGCCGAGCGGATGAACCCGCAGTTTCTCGTCCTGCGCTATGAAGACCTTCTCGAAAAGCCCACAAAAGGCTTCGCCAAGGCCGCGAAAATCATGGGAGTTTCCCAAGACAGAATGCGTATCGACCGGGCCGTGCACCACGCCGGGTTTCAGAGTCTGTCGGCGCAAGAGAAACGCGATGGCTTCATCGAAGCGATTAACGAGAAATCGCGCTTCTTCCGCAGCGGACGCAGCAATCAATGGCGCGAGGCGTTGAGTCGCGAGCAGGTCGCGCGCATCGTGCACGATCATCGCGAGCAGATGGCGCGGTTTCGCTATGTGCCGGCGGGGTATTGAACAACGGTTCACGCGCTGCGGTTGTGCGCGCGCATCGTGCGCTGCTTCTCGCGGTTCCAGTCGCGCTCCTTTTCCGCCGCGCGCTTGTCGTGCGATTGCTTGCCGCGGGCGAGGCCGAGTTCCACCTTGACGCGGTTGTTCTTCCAGTACATCGCCATCGGGATAAGCGTCAATCCCTTGCGCTCGACCGCACCGATCAGCTCGTCGATCTGCTCGCGGTGAAGCAATAATTTGCGGGTGCGCCGATTGTCCGCGACGATGTGCGTGGACGCGGAAATCAGCGGCGGGATCGAGGCGCCGAACAGGTATACCTCGCCGTTGCGGACGATCGCGTAGGCCTCGCTCAAGTTTATGCGGCCTTCGCGCAGGCTCTTGACCTCCCAACCCTGCAACGCGACGCCGGCCTCGACGCGCTCGTCGATGTGGTATTCGTGGCGTGCGCTCTTGTTCAACGCGATCGTCGAGGAACGTTTGCCGTCCTTGTCTTTCTTTTTCGCCATGTTCGTTAGAATAAGAACCCGTGTTATCGCAAGGATGAAGCGTGACCCACGTACACCGCCAGGCGCTGGTGCGCCATACGCCGCAGCAGATGTTCGATCTGGTCAACGACGTGGAAGCATACCCGGCCCGCTTCGCCTGGTGCGCCGGAGCGACGGTATTGGAGCGCGACGACGCCCATGTGGTCGCGCGATTGGACCTGCGTTTCGCCGGCGTGGTGCAGCACTTCGTGACCCGCAACGCAATCGAGCATCCGTCTCGCATCGGCATGCAATTCGTCGAGGGGCCGTTCCGCTCGCTGACCGGTGACTGGACTTTCCGCGCACTCGGCGACGACGGTTGCAAGGTCGAACTGACGCTGGATTTCGAGGTCGCTAACTGGTTGACCGGCGCTGCGCTGCGCATGGGCTTGCAGAAGCTGGCCGATCAGATGGTCGATGATTTCGTCGCCGAATCCAACCATGCTTATGGCTGAATCTCGCGCCGAAGGCGTCATCCGCGCGCAAGTGGTGTGCGCGATGCCCAATCGCGTGTTTGTGCGGGAGTTGCAACTCCCGCACGGTGCGACCGTCGAGGCGGCGATCGCGGCTTCGGGTTTGCGAGAAACCAGCCCGCCGATCGAGATCGCATCCGATCGCCTCGGCATCTTCGCGCGCAAGGCAGAGTTCGACACGGTGTTGCAAAACGGCGATCGCGTCGAGATCTATCGCCCGCTGAAAGTGGATCCAAAGGAAGCGCGCCGGCGGCGCGCGAAGCGAAATTAGCTGCCGCCACCCTGCTGCGCTTTCTTCTCCGCTTCTTCCTGCTCTTCCTTGGTGATGGTGGAAGGGTAGAGCGGGCCGTATTTGCGGCTTTCCTGCATCAGTTCCTGCGGGGTTTCCTTGAGGAAGTCGCCGTCGGTGCGCACCAACATGTCGTTGTTGAAATACAGCGTCAGGGTGCGCTCTAGCACCTTGCGGCCGCGCTTCTGCATGGTCGCCACGTAATCCCAGCGGCTCTGCGCGAAGGGACTCGTCACCGACGGCGTGCCCAGCAACGCCACCACTTGCTGCTTGCTCATGCCCGACTTCAACTGCTGCACGTTCTTGGCATCCAGCAGGTTACCCTGTTGCACGTCCGGTTTGTAGATGATGCCGCAGCCGCCGAGCAACGCGGCGCCCAGCAGAGCGGTCAGCAGATGGAGGATCGGTTTGCGCATCGCTCGGTGGCTCGGGCGGGAAGGCTGCGAATGATACACTAGACAGACAAGTCGCTCGCTCGATGCCCGTTCAGAGACATCGCATCCGTGCCGGAGTTCACGCGATGGAATCCCAGGAACTGCGCCGCGCCGGCCTCAAGGTGACCCACCCGCGCATGCGCGTGCTGGAAATCCTGGAGGCTTCGCACAGCCACTTGAGCGTCGAGGATATCTACAAGTCCCTGCTCGAGGGCGACGGCGATGTCGGTCTCGCCACCGTTTACCGCGTGCTGACGCAGTTCGAGGCGGCGGGTTTGGTCACCAAGCACAACTTCGAGGGCGGGCAGGCGATCTACGAACTCGATCGCGGCAAGCACCATGACCACATGATCGATGTCGAAACCGGCAAGGTGATCGAGTTCGTCAACGAGCAGATCGAGCGCCTGCAGCGCGAGATCGCCGACAAGCACGGCTATGAACTCGCCGATCACAGCCTGGTGTTGTACGTGCGGGCGAAGAAGAAGAAACCGTAAAGCCTGTCGTATTCGATCAGGCTACGAGTCCTGCGAACGCTCGAGCATCCGTCTGGCGTGCGCGCGCGCTTCGCGGTCGATCGTGACGCCGCCCAGCATGCGCGCCAGTTCCTCGCGGCGTTCTTGCGTGTCGAGCGCGGCGATCTGGGTGCGGGTGGAGTGCTTGTCGGCGGATTTGGCGACGTGCAGATGCGCGTGGCCTTGCGCGGCTACCTGCGGCAGATGGGTGACGCACAACACCTGATGCTGGCTCCCAAGCGCGCGCAATTTGGCTCCGACCACTTCCGCGACCGCGCCGCCGATGCCGGCATCGACCTCATCGAACACCATCGTTGCGACCGTATCGGCGCCGAGCGCGGCGACCTCGATGGCCAGTGCGATGCGCGAGAGTTCGCCACCGGAAGCCACGCGCCGTAAGGGCCGCGGTGGCATGCCGGGATTGGCGCTGACCATGAATTCGCAACGCTCGCGGCCTTGCGCATCCGGTTCATTGCCCGGTTGCGCGGTTAGCTCCACCGCGAGTTCGCCGCCGGCCATGCCCAGTTCATTCATCAACGCGCTGACAGAAGTCCCGAGTTTTTTCGCGGCATTCGCGCGGCCTTTCGACAGGGCTTTCGCGGCGTTGTCGTAACCGCGCGAGAGTTGCTCGCGTTGCGCGGCAAGCTGCGCCAGCACGTCGCCAGCGCCTTCGAGCGTTAGCAATTCCTCGCGCACCGATTCCGCCTTCGCGTGCAGCTCGATCGCCGGCACTCGATGCCTGCGCGCCAGATCGTGCAACGCAGTGAGATGCGCATCGACCTCCGCGTAGCGTTGCGGATCGAGATCAACGTCCTGCGCGTAGCGCGTTATGGTATCGACCGCTTCGCCGAACTGGATGCCCGCGGTGTCGAGCAGATCGAGCGGGGTGCGCAACGCGGGATCCAGTTCGGCAAGCCGCTCCAATTCGGAGCGTGCACGCGCGAGCGAGCGGGCGGCTGCATATTCGCTGTCGCCGTCCAGCAGTTCGGCCAGACCCGCCGCGCCTTCCGCCAATTTGCCGGCATTCGCCAAACGTTTGTGCTGGACTTCCAGTTCGGCTAGCGCGTCCGGCGTTAGTGTCCAGCGTTGCAGTTCCGATGATTCGTGCCGAAGCAGACCAATGCGCGACTCGCGATCCTCGCCGCCGGACAGCGCGCGTTCGCGCGCGATGACCTCGCGCCAACGTTGCACGAGCTCGCGCACCCGCGCGGCGTCGGCTTGCAACGCGCCGAATGCATCCAGCAATTCCAATTGTTGCGCGCGCTCCAGCAACGCCTGGTGTTCGTGCTGACCGTGGACTTCGACCAGCATCGCGGTCAGTTCCGATAACTGTGCGAGACCGACCGCGCGACCATTGATCCACGCGCGCGACCCCCCCTCGGCGGCGACCACGCGGCGCAGCCGACAGCCACCATCCTCGTCGTCCAGCGCCTGTTCCGCCAGCCATGCGCGCGCGGCGTCGATATTCGACACATCGAATTCCCCCGACAGTTCCGCGCGTTCGCTGCCCTGCCGCACCATGCCGGCATCGGCGCGTGCGCCCGACAGCAGCAGGAACGCGTCGACCAGCAGCGATTTGCCGGCGCCGGTCTCACCGGTGACCACGGTGAGTCCCGCGCCGAAATCAATCTCGACGGCCTCAACCACGGCGAAGTTGCGGACAGTAAGGTGGGTGAGCATGGTGACCTGCGAAAGTGGCGCCGATTGTAGCCGTCCTGTTGCAATCCGTCCCCGCCACCCGTATTGATTGCGCATGTCCGATTCAATCACTCCGCATCTCGATGCTCGCGCCCGCCAGTTGCTGCGCGCGCTGATCGCGCAATATCTGGAGGAGGGCCAGCCGGTCGGCTCGCGCACGCTGTCGCGCTCGTCGGGTCTGGACGTGAGCGCGGCGACGATTCGCGGCGTGATGTCGGATCTCGAGGAACTCGGCCTGATTTCCGCGCCGCACACCTCGGCCGGGAGGATTCCCACCGTGCAGGGGCTCCGCTTGTTCGTCGATAGTCTGTTGGAATTGAAACCGTTGCCGCGCGGCGCGGTCGCGCAGATGCAGCGCGAATTGCCGCGCGAGCCGGCCAATACCCGCGATCTGCTGGGCAACGCATCAAGCCTGTTGTCAGCGATGACGCATTTCGTCGGCGTGGTCACGGTGTCGGGCGCGGTCGAGGTGCCGCTGAAGCAGATCGAGTTCGTCGGGCTGGAAGCGGGCCGCGTGCTCGCGATTCTGGTGTTCGCCGACGGTCAGGTGCACAACCGCGTGCTGTCATTGCGTCAACGTCTCGACGCGCGCGCGCTGGAGCAGGCCGCCAATTTTCTCAACGCGCACTACGCCGGGTTGCGGCTGGACGAGATCCGCTTGCACGTGCTGGCGGAATTGCGCGCGGCTGGCAGCGAGTTGAACCGGACGTTGGAAGCTGCGGTCGAAGTCGCCGCGCAAACTTTTGCGCCGGTACCGGAGGCGGACATGCTGGTGTCCGGGCAGACCAATTTGATGGGGGGCGAGGATGGTTCGCACATCGACCGGCTGCGCGAATTGTTCGAGGCGTTCCAGCGCAAGCGCGATCTTTTGGCTTTGCTGGAAGGTTGCGCGCGCGCACCGGGCGTGCGGCTCTTTATCGGCGAAGAATCGGGCTTCGCGCCGCTGGAAGGCTTCAGCCTGATCAGCGCGCCTTATGGCGCCGGCGGCCGTGTGCTCGGTGCCTTGGGGGTGATCGGACCAACGCGGATGGCCTACGATCGGGTGATCCCGGTGGTGCAGGCGACCGCGCGATTGTTGTCCGATGCTTTGGGCATCTCCTCTTGAACCACGGCGCAGCGGCCGCATAACCTTGTGGACTACGATTTTTTGTGGGGTGCTGCGCGTCGTGCCTTGCGTTGCTACGAGGATGTGAGATGACGGAAAGGGACAAGCTGGAAGAAGCGGGCAAGACGGCCGCTGCGGAGAATGCCGCGGACGTGCCATCCGATGAATACGAGGCGCTGGGCCGTCAATTGGCCGAAGCTGAAACCACCATCGCCGGTTTGCGCGAAGCGCTACTGCGCGATCGTGCCGAGATCGAGAACCAGCGCAAGCGCATCCAGCGCGATCTGGAGCAGACCCTGCGTTTCGCCAACGAGAAATTGTTGCGCGAGCTGCTGCCCGTTTACGACGGCATGGAGCATGGCCTCGCCGCCGATAGCGCCGATGCGGGCGCGTTGCGCGAAGGCATGCAACTGACCTTGAAGGCGCTGCACAAGCTCGGCGAAGCCAATGGTTTGGTCGAGGTCAATCCGATCGGAGAGGTGTTCAATTCCGAAACCCAGCAGGCGATGAGCATGGTCGAGAGCGCCACGCAGCCGCCTGGCACCGTGGTCAGCGTGATGCAGAAGGGCTACGTGTTGAACGGTCGTTTGCTGCGGCCGGCGTTGGTGATGGTGGCGAAATCGGACGATTGAGCCTTGATCAAAATACTTGAATCGGGCGCGCCAACCCCCAGATAAACCGGCAGATAGGCCTCAGAGCCACTGGCAAACTTTACGGAGCAAGACCATGGGCAAGATCATCGGCATCGACCTCGGCACCACCAATTCCTGTGTCGCGGTGATGGAAGGCAACACCGCGCGGGTGATCGAGAACGCGGAGGGCGACCGCACCACGCCGTCCATCGTGGCCTTCACCAAGGACGGCGAAGTGCTGGTCGGCGCGCCGGCCAAGCGCCAGGCGGTGACCAATCCGAAAAATACATTCTACGCGGTGAAACGCCTGATCGGTCGCAAGTTCACCGACGCCGAGGTCAAGAAGGATCTCGATCTCGTGCCGTACAAGATCATCGCACACGACAACGGCGATGCATGGCTGGAGACTTCCGACGGCAAGAAAATGTCGGCGCAGGAAATCTCCGCCAAAATCCTGATGAAAATGAAAAAGACCGCCGAGGATTTTCTTGGCGAGCCGGTGACCGAAGCAGTCATCACGGTGCCGGCGTACTTCAACGATTCCCAGCGCCAGGCGACCAAAGACGCCGGCAAGATCGCGGGTCTCGAAGTCAAGCGCATCATCAACGAGCCGACCGCGGCCGCGCTCGCTTACGGCCTGGACAAGGCCGGCGGTGATCGCAAGATCGCGGTGTATGACCTGGGCGGTGGCACCTTCGATGTGTCGATCATCGAAATCGCCAATGTCGATGGTGAGAAGCAATTCGAGGTGCTGGCCACCAACGGCGATACCTTTCTCGGCGGCGAGGACTTCGACAAACGCGTGATCGACTACTTGGTCGAGGAGTTCAAGAAAGATCAGGGCATCGATTTGAAAAACGATCCGCTCGCGCTGCAGCGCCTGAAGGACGCAGCCGAGCGCGCCAAGATCGAGCTGTCGTCGGCGCACCAGACCGAAGTGAATCTGCCGTATGTGACCGCGGATGCTTCCGGTCCCAAACATCTCAATATCAAACTGACGCGCGCCAAACTCGAAGCGTTGGTCGAGGATCTGATCAAGAAGACCATCGAACCTTGCCGGATCGCGCTCAACGACGCGGGTCTCAAGGTTTCCGAAATCGGCGAGGTGATCCTGGTCGGTGGTCAGACCCGCATGCCGAAAGTGCAGGAGGCCGTCAAGGATTTCTTCGGCAAGGAGCCGCGCAAGGACGTGAACCCCGATGAGGCGGTCGCGGTCGGCGCTGCGATCCAGGGCGGCGTGCTGGGTGGCACCGTGAAAGACGTGCTGCTGCTGGATGTCACGCCGCTGTCGCTGGGCATCGAAACATTGGGCGGGGTGTTCACCAAGTTGATCGAGAAGAACACCACGATCCCGACCAAGGCCGCGCAAACTTTTTCGACGGCCGACGACAATCAGAGCGCGGTGACCGTGCACGTGCTGCAGGGCGAACGCGAGCAGGCGCGCTTCAACAAATCGCTGGCGCGTTTCGACTTGGCCGGCATCGAGCCGGCCCCGCGCGGGATGCCGCAGATCGAGGTCACCTTCGACATCGACGCCAACGGCATCCTGCATGTGGCGGCCAAGGACAAGAAGACCAACAAGGAACAGCGCATCGAGATCAAGGCAGGTTCCGGTTTGAGCGATGACGAGATCCAGCGCATGGTCGCGGATGCGGAGACCCATCGCGACGAGGACAAGAAGTTCCAGGAACTGGTGGTCACACGCAACAAGGCGGATCAAATGGTGCACGCCACCCGCGCCGCAATCAAGGAGCACGGCGGCAAGGTCGGCGGTGAGGTGATCGACCGCGTCGAGGAATCACTCGCGGAATTGGAAAAAGTAATGAAGGGCGACGAAAAGGACGCGATCGAATCGCGCATCGGAAAGCTGGAGGAAGCCGCGCAGTCGTTGTTCGCGGCG
>JBDTAJ010000177.1:0-8043 GCA_039924705.1 Rhodanobacteraceae bacterium | reverse complement strand
ACCCTTTCCCTGGCGGCCATAGCGGTGTGGTACCACCCGATCCCATCCCGAACTCGGAAGTGAAACGCACCAGCGCCGATGGTAGTGTGGCTCAAGCCATGCAAGAGTAGGTCACCGCCAGGGGCTTCATCCAAAGCAAAAGGCCACCCAAATGGGTGGCCTTTTGCTTTGGATCAAACGCTTCTGCGGTGATCTGCCCGCGCATGGCTTGCATGCAAGAGTAGGGCGAAGCCGAGCGTGTACGCGATGCGTTGAATCGCATCCGTGCTCGGCTGAGCGACGCGCCAGGGATGGCGCGGCCGGCGCCACGCACCATGGACGGTTGCTTGCCAGTTCTTGCTTTCGCATCGCCTGCGACGACGAGCGCCCGGCCAAGAATGGCCGCGTCGGCTGTTGATCCATGGACGGCTGCTTGCGAAGCGTCGCTTCGGAAAGCAGCGTGCTAAACTGCATCGCAAATGCAACGCACGAGGCCCAAACATGAAATCCGCATCGATTCCTTCCCTGCGCGTCGAGCCCAAGCTGCGGCAAGCAGCCGAGGGGGTTTTGCATGAGGGAGAAACGCTCTCGAGCTTTGTCGAGCAGTCGGTGCGCGATCAGATAACGCGAAGACAAGCGCAGCGTGAGTTCCTGGCCCGCGGATTGGCCGCCCGCAAGAATGCGCGACGAACATGCGTGTATTTCGAGGCCGATGCCGTCCATGCGGAACTGCGAGAGATGCTCGCCAAAGCGCAGGCCGCAAAGGGCCGTTAGTGGCTTACCGCGTTCGCTACACGCAAACCGCGCGCGACGATCTCCTGCGGCTGTATGCCTTCCTGCTCGAGGCGGACCTCAGGGTCGCGAAGCGCGCGCTGGAAGCCATCGATAAGGGCGTGGATATGCTCAAATCGTTCCCATTCACTTGCCGGAAGGCGGACCCTGCGAATCCGTTCCTGCGCGAGCTGCTGGTTTCGTTCGGATCCTCGGGCTACGTGGCGCTGTACGAGATCGAAGACAATAAGACGGTGACGATCCTCGCCATCCGGCACCAACGCGAAATCGATTACCACTAAGGTCGAGACGGGTACTTCCGAATCAGCCGTAATGCTCACGGCGATGACAGTTTGGGCACAATGCATCAAATTCCGACCCCGTCGGTTGGATCACAGTGTAGTCCTCAACCGTTCCGCCACCTTTGACTATCGCATTCACCCTGCGGCTCGAATGCCGTAACAGCATCACATGTTCCACAGCAATGTTTGCTTCGCGCGCAACAAGTTTCCCCAATTTGTCCATTCGTCGTGTCTCCGATTAAACGTACTTTCTACAGATGCTTACCCTTTGAGTTTAAGGGTTCTGTGTTCGCCCCCACCCAATCCGCCACCTCATACAACCGCACCAGCGGCTCCATGTCGAGCAGGAACTTGTCGTCCTCGGCGAAGTACACCGCGCGTTCGGGCTGATCGCCGGCGAAGGCGCGCACCGCGTCCAGCGAATCCCACAGCGACAGCAACTGGAATTCGCAGCGATCGCCCTGCACGCGGCGCAGCACTCATGCGCCGCGCTGACCGGGTTGCGCGGCCAGCGTATGCAGCGCGGTCTGCTGCAGGTGCTCCAGATAGGCGTCGGCCTGCTCCTTGGGCGTGATACCGCGCCAGATGCGCATGATCATGGGGCTGCCTCCGTTGGTTTTTGACGTCTCATCTTGGCGATGCGCGCGGCGCGTTCCTGCTCATGGCGGCGATGCTCGCCCTCGGCGAGGCGTTTGGCTTGATTCATCGCGGTGAGCCACAGCTCGTGGTCTTCCTCGTGCTCGAGTTCAGGCACGCGCGTGAACGGAATCCGCATTGGCGCTGCGCCCAGAGCCAGCGCATCATGCATACCGCCGAAGTACAGCGTGTTGTTGCCGTAGCGCGCGTTGATGCCGTCCAACAAGGTATTCAGGGAATCGGTTTTGCGGCCATCGTCGAACAGCGAACGCGACGCCTGCGCGCGCGGCAACACGCGGTGCAGCGTCACGCTGACCGCCAGCGGTGTGGCATTGTTGAACGGCAAACCGCCGCGACGCGGTGATGCGCGATCCATCGCCTCAATCATGCGATGCAGAAAGGCGCGGCTGTCGTCGGTGTGGTCGAACACCGCATCGTGTTCCCAACGCTGTTCCGTGCCGACAAAACGGATGCGTACCGACAACGCGCCGGCCAGCAGTTCATAGCTGCGCAAGCGCATTGCCGCCTTGATGAGGAGTTTCTGCAAAACCGCGCGCGCGCCGCGCGGGGTGCGCAGTTCCGGACCGAGCACGTGCGAATGCCCGACCGATCCGCGCGTGGATTCGCGTTGCGGCAGCCATTGGCCGCGCAGCAGCGCCCACATCCGCTCGCCCTCGATGCCGCACCACGCGCAGCGCAGCGTGTGCTTGCTGGCCGCAGTCAGTTGCGCGACCGTCTCGATGCCGACGCCGTGCAACCGCGCCTCCATCGAACGGCTGATGCCGCACAGATCGGTCAGTTCCATCGTATGCAATTTCTGCGGCAGATCGGTTTGTTCGATCACGACCAGGCCGTCGGGCTTCTGCATGTCGGTCGCGGTCTTGGCGAGCCACGCATTGGGCGCGATGCCGATCGAGCAGCGGATCGCGCCGTTGGGCGCCGCGTGCGCGACCTCTCGCTTGACTCCGCGTGCCAGTTCGACTGCGTTTTCGCGCTGGCGATGGCGGCCGATTAGTTCGCAGGCGGCCTCGTCGATCGAACTCACCTGCGCGATCGGCAGCACACGGTCGATCGCTTCCATAAGCCGCCGGTGCCAGGCCACGTACAACGACGGTTTGGCCTCGACGACGATGATGTCACGGCACAATTTTTTCGCGTCGCGCACCAGCGATCCGGTTTTGACGCCGAACGTTTTCGCCTCGACGCTGGCGGCGATGCAGCAGCCGGTCGGTGCGATCACCGGCGACACCGCGATCGGCCGGCCGCGCAGGCGCGAGTCTTCCTCCTGCTCGACCGAGGCGAAGTAGCTGTTGAAATCGACGAACAGACTGCGCAGGGTCATGACGCTGATACCGGAACACACACCCGGACTGTATAGGCTAACCCCGTCGCATGTTCGGAGACGGTTAAATCGTTTGTCGTTATCGCCCAGTGTCCTGCAGCGCGCGTCGCAGCGGCGCGGGATCGTCCAGCGATACCAGATAAACAAGGCCGGTCTCGTCTTCCAGCAGACTGACGCGCGTTCGATCGGTGATTAGGCACAGCGCCTTGCGTCCGTCGCGCAATCGAAACCACCCGGTTTGAAAACCGGGTAGCCCGATCCCCCAGGTTTTCAGCAGCGGACGTATTTCGGGATGTTGCGTCAGATCGATCTCGCGCACGCCGCGCGGCGCGAGGCGTTGCAACGCGACCAGCCGGCTGCCGAACCCGCTGTCGATACCGATCCCTTGCGCGTTGAGCGCCACACCCGCGCGGCGGATGCGTGCGGCGATGACCAGATAGAGCAGTTGCAGGAATACCAAAGGCGCGAGCAGCGCGCTGCCGGCCAGCCACAACGGCGTGCGGTGCGACAACGTGATCGCGAACAGGATCAGCAGCAACACGCCGCACGGGACGAATATGAAGATCGCCAGCCAGCGCAGCGCGCGCTCGCGATCGCCGGCCAGCGGCAGGACTTGGGCGTTTTGATCCGGCATCGCAACGGGTTGGTTGTGAGGCTGTGCTAAGTTTAACCGGATGAAAGTTCTGCGCCGCACCCGCATCGTCGCCACGCTCGGCCCCGCCACCGACGCCGAGGGTATGCTGGAGCGCATCCTCGAAGAAGGCGTGGACGTGGTGCGCTTGAATCTCTCGCACGGCGTGGCCGCGGATCACATACGCCGCGCCGACGCCGCGCGGACGGCCGCCGCGAAACTCGGCCGCGAAGTCGGCGTGCTGGCCGATCTGCAAGGCCCGAAAATCCGGATCGAGCGTTTTGCAAACGGCCCGGTCACGCTGGAGCCGGGTCAGGATTTCACACTGGATTGCCGCGCCGATGCGCCGCCCGGCGATGCGACGCGGGTCGGCGTCAGTTACCTCGGCCTGCCGGACGACGTGCACCCCGGCGACATCTTGATGCTGGACGATGGCTTGATCGCGTTGGAAGTGCGCGAGGTCGCCGCGCGCGAAGTGCGTTGCCGCGTGTTGATCGGCGGAAAATTATCCGATCGCAAGGGACTCAATCGGCAGGGCGGCGGTCTCACCGTCACCGCTCTGTCGGACAAGGATCGCGCCGATATCAAACTTGCGGCGGAACTCAAGGTCGACTTTCTGGCGGTGTCGTTCGTGCGCAGCGCCGCCGACATCGAGGAAGCGCGGGCGCTGCTCACCGAAGCCGGCGGCAACGCGGCGTTGGTCGCCAAGATTGAGCGCGCCGAGGCGATCGATGCGCTGTCGGAAATCATCGATGCATCGGATGCGGTGATGGTCGCGCGCGGCGATCTGGGCGTGGAGATCGGCGACGCTGAATTGCCGGGCCTGCAGAAGAAGATCATCCGCGAAGCGGTACAGCGCAATCGCGCGGTGATCACCGCCACGCAGATGCTGCAATCGATGGTGGAGTCGCCGATCCCGACACGTGCGGAAGTGCTGGATGTCGCCAACGCGGTGATCGATGGCACGGACGCGGTGATGCTGTCGCAGGAAACCGCGGCCGGACGGCATCCGGACAAGGCGGTCGCGGCGATGCGGCGGGTTTGCCTGGGCGCGGAGCGCCAGTTCGAGCCGACCGAAGATCTCGCGCCCGGCGCGCACCACATGGATCGCACCGATCAGGCGATCGCGATGGCGGCGATGTTCCTGGCCGCGCGCGTGGGTGTGCGCGCGATTGTCGCATTGACCGAATCGGGTACCACCGCGCAGTGGCTGTCGCGTTATCGCTCGGCGGTGCCGATCTACGCGTTGTCGCGTAGCGCCGCCGCCCGCCGCCGCATGCTGCTGTTGCGCGATGTCGAGCCGGTGGAATTCGACGCGCGCGATGTCGAGCCCGCGTACGTCGCCCGCGCCGCGGTGCAGTTGCTGTTCGCGCAGGGCGTGCTCGCCGAAGGCGACCGCGTGCTGCTGACACACGGCGACCATACCGGACGCGGTGGCGGCACCAATACGCTGAAACTACTGCACGTCGGTGCGGACGGGATTGCGGAGAGCTTGCGGGATTTGTGATAAGAGCAGGGACTAGGGACTGGGAAATTGGGACACCACTGCCACGTCATTCCGGGGCCGTGCGCAGCACGGAACCCGGAATCTAGCTCTTGGGCCTGTGAGAAGCTGGATTCCGGATCGCCGCTGCGCGGCGTCCGGAATGACAACAAGCGAAAGGGGAAGCGAAAATGAAAACGTCGCTCTACTCCATCTTGTGCATCGTTATCAGGTTGGGCGCGGTGATTTTGGGAGTGCGATTATTGATGGAGCTGCCAGCTCTACTCCTTGCATCGCATGAACAAACGGGTCATTGGACAGGCGCCGCATTGAGTCTTGTTTTTCTTGGATTTCTAGCCTTGATGTTGTTCTTGCTTTGGTTGTTCCCTAGCGGTCTTGCGCGTCTCGGTGCTGGCAAATCCGCCGGGCAGATATTTGAAAGTCCTATCGGCACTGACGACTTTATCCACATTGGTTTTGCCATAGTCGGCGCGGTTTTTCTTCTACAAGGGGTGGCCATTACGGCGTACGAGGCGCTTCGACTGCTTTTTAACAAAGACATCTCCGGCGGGATAGCCGCTACCGCCCCTTTGCGAGTGGAGAACTGGCTTCCTCTCGTGAAAGGACTGATCTCCGTGGGGCTGGGTGCAGCGATGATTCTTGGTTCGCGAGGGTTGGTTAGGTTTCTGCGCAGAACGCGCGAAGCCGGACTCAGTTCCACCCGGCAGCAGGAAGATTGAACTTTGGAAGGGAAGTCGCGATGAAAAGGGTTGGTCATATTGGATATGCGTTGTTGCTCATGGCAGTTATTTCCCCGGTCGCATCGGTTGACGCAGCCACCAACATCCGTGCCGTTGCGCCAGAACGTCTCGGCAGTTATTGGCGGATGACCAACACCGAGATCGACGCGGACGTGCCCAACATCGGACGCAACATGGACAAGCCCGGTTGCGCGGCCGTCACCTACACGATCGGCGCCGACGGTGTGACGCGCGGTATCGTGGTGCGGCGGGTGGTGCCGGAGGGTGACCTGGGCAAGGTCGCGGCGTCCGCGGTGGCCGGCCTGCGCTACGCGCCGACCGCATCCAACGACGCGCGCGAGCCGGTATACACATACATCATCATGCCGTTCAACCTGCCGCCCGATCCGGCGGTTCGCGCCAAGGTCACCGCGGCGTGCAAGCTGGCGGAGTTCCCGAACGGTTACCAGTGAAAGCCGGCGCTGTCCGCTGTGCTGCTTTATACTTCCCGGTTCGGCCAAACAACCCGGACCTGTCATGAGCATCGACCAACTCGAATCCGTCGCGCAGGCGATGGTCGCGCCCGGCAAGGGCATCATCGCGATCGACGAATCCACCGGTACCATCAAGAAGCGTTTTGATTCGGTCGGGATCGACAATACCGAAGAGCATCGCCGCGCTTATCGCGAAATGCTGTTGACCGCGCCGGGCCTGGACGAACACATTTCCGGCGCGATCCTCTACGACGAAACCATCCGGCAGGCGACCAAGGCCGGCGTGCCGTTCACCAAGGTCATGCGCGAGGCCGGCATCATTCCGGGCATCAAGGTAGACATGGGCGCGAAACCGCTGGCCGGTTTTCCCGGTGAACTGGTCACCGAAGGCCTGGACGGTTTGCGCGAACGCCTGGCCGAATACGTCAAGCTCGGCGCCGAGTTCGCCAAGTGGCGCGCGGTGATCACCATCGGCGAGGAGATGCCGAGTTCGACCTGCATCGAGGCCAACACCCACGCGCTGGCGCGCTACGCCGCGCTGTGCCAGGAGGCCGGCATCGTGCCGATGGTGGAACCGGAAGTGCTGATGGATGGCGACCACGACATCGACATCTGTTACGACGTCACCGAGGCCACGCTGCGCTCGCTGTTCGCGGCGTTGTACGAACACAACGTGATGCTCGAGGGCACCATCCTCAAATCCAGCATGGTGCTGTCCGGCAAGGATTGCAGCGAGCAGGCCGACGTCGAGGAAGTCGCCGAGGCCACCATCATGTGTCTGAAATCCGCGGTGCCGGCATCGTTGCCGGGTATCGTGTTCCTGTCCGGTGGACAGAGCGACGCGAACGCCACCGCGCACTTGAACGCGATGAACCAGATGGGTCCGCATCCTTGGCCGCTGTCGTTCTCCTACGGCCGCGCGATGCAATCCGCCGCGCTGCAGGAATGGGCCAGGAGCATGACCGACAATTTCGCCGCCGCGCAGAAGATCGTGGTGATGCGCGCGCGCGACAATGGCCTGGCCGCGCTGGGGCAGTGGAAGCAGGCTGCGTAATCGTACTCCCGTAAAGCGTCAGCACTGCAAATTGGCATGCCAAGGATGGCCGTCGATGAGCGAGCTTTCCAGCGCCGTGCATGGCGCCGAGGATCACAGCCGATCGCGCGGGAAAGGCGCGCATGTTCGAGCACAAGGATGTGCGAGTTCGCGCTGACGCGCGATCGGCGAGAAGCGCAGGGCAGTCGAGACAACACGATATTGTCGAGACCGGCATGCCCGCGCGCGATGGTTTTGGCGACTTTTGCCGAAACAAAAGTCGCCCGCTCGCGGCAGTGAGCGGAACCCAAGAATCTTGCGATAAAAGCCGCTGGATTCCCGCTTTCCTCGCTCCTCAAAGCGCGGCCATCCATGGCCGCTCCCGCATCGCGGGAATGACGAATGGTTGCAACCCGCGGGGTGAAAAAAATCAAGTCGCCTTGGGCGCGTCCGGCTGCGCTTCCGGCGCGGCGTCGCGTATTGCGGGCAGTTCGCGGCATGCCGCGTCGATGCGCGCGATCGTCGGATAATCTTCCATCGGCACCTCGAAGCGCCGCGCGTTGTAGACCTGCGGCACCATGCAACAATCCGCCATGCTCGGCGCGTCGCCTTCGCAGAATACGCCGGTGCTG